>NZ_DIEJ01000106.1:0-103763 GCF_002418565.1 Achromobacter sp. UBA5777
GACGCTTCGCGTGTGGCTGCGATTAGGAATGCGTCGGTGTCGCATACGTAGGTGTCACACATACGTAGGTGTCTGACACCCCAGCGTTGACGCATCGCATTGAGCCGGCGTCTCCCCGGTGTCTGACACTGGCCTACGAAGCTCGGTCGCCATCAGCCATCGCACGGCTCCGGTCTTAGATAGCGCTCGACGGATCTTCCGTCGTCGCCAGCCGCTGCGCCGTAATCTGCTTTAAATAATCCACCAGCCGCTGACAAGCAGGCGTCAGCGGCCGATCCGCTCTGATTGAATACCCGACGTCGCCAAACGCGCCAAACACATTCGTAGGCAGGCGGGCCAAAATGCCCATCGAAAGAAACTGCGCGGCGGCGTCGTAAGGAATGAGCGCCAGCGCGTCGCTATGCATCAGCACGCCGATATTGGTCAAGAGAGACAGCGACTCAACATGCCGCGCAGGCAAACGCAATCCCGCATCGAAGAACGTGCGCTCTATCGACGCGCGCAGCGGCGACGTTGGCGCGGGCAGGATCCAGATGTGATCCATCAAATCCGCCAAGGCCACATCAGTGGCGCCAGCCATCGGATGACGCGCGCCGACGACCAGGCACAAATCTTCGTGATAGAGCTTGTGATGATCGACAGCGACGCCGGAGATCGAAGCCATATCCGCGCCGGGCAGACGGCCGACGACGATATCCACGTCGCCGGTGGCGAGCGCGGGCAGCAACTGCGCTGAGGGGCCTTCGCGGACAGTGACCTGGATACCGGGGTGTTCGGTCATGAGGCGGGCGATGGATTCGGGCAGGAGCTTGGCGGAGGCGGCAATCAAGGTGCCGACGACGACGTGGCCGCTGGCGCCGCCCAGGACGGCGTCGATGTCGTCGGCCATGTAGCGCACTTCGGCCATCATGGCGTGTACGCGCCGGCCGAGGACGAGGGCGAGTTCGGTGGGGGTGACGCCGCGGTTGGAGCGTTCGAACAAGGTCGATCCGAAGAACGCTTCGAGGTCGTGGATGGCCTTGGTGACGGTGGGTTGCGTCAGGTGCAGTTCGCTGGCGGCGCGCGATAGGGAGCGGCGCGCCAGGACGCGTTCGAAGATCTGGAGCTGATGCAGCTTGAGCTTGTGGCTCAGCGCGTTGGGCGTTATGCGGAAGTTCGACATCCGTGCGGCCGCCCTGGCGCTTGGCCGCGGACGATGGTCCTGTTCCCTGGGTGAGTCCGACATGCCGCCGCCCATGGTGCGCTGTCCGGATCGCCGGGGATCGGCTAGCGGGCGGCGGGCTTGTAGGCGACGGCTTTTATTTCGATCAGCAAATGCGGGTGCGGCAACTGGTGCACCGCAACCGTGGTGCGCGCCGGACCGTCGGCGTCGAAGAACTCGCCGTAGGTCTGATTGTATCCACCGAAGTCGTTCATGTTGACGAGGAAAGTACTGATCTCGACGACATCGGCAAGCGTGGCGCCGGCGGTGGCGAGAATGTCGCGGATGTTCTCGATGACGGCGCGGGTCTGCTCGCGGATGTCTAGCGTGGTGGTGCCCATGGCGTCGACCTCGGCGCCGGCGATGCGGTTGTCGGGCAGGCGCGAGCTGGTGCCGGAGACGTACAGGAAGTCGCCGGCGCGTTTGATGTGGGGATACTTGCCGCGGGGCGTGGCCTTGCCGGGGACGACGGTGGCGGTGGGGGTGGGCTGGTTCATCTTGCGGTCCTTTAAATGAGGTGTCAGAGCTTGATGCAGACGTTGGTCGGTTCGGTGTAGAAGTGCAGCGAGTGGCGTCCGCCTTCACGGCCGATGCCGGACAGGCCGCTGCCGCCGAACGGTGTGCGCAGGTCACGCAGGAACCAGCAGTTCACCCATGCAAGGCCGACGTTCATGGCTTGCGCGACACGGTGGCCGCGCGTGAGGTTCTGGGTCCAGACGGCGGCGGCCAGGCCGTAGCGGGTGTCGTTGGCCAGGCGGATGGCTTCGTCCTCGGTGTCGAAGGGGGCGATGTGGCAGACGGGGCCGAAGACTTCTTCCTTGATGCAGCGGGCGTCTTCGGACAGGCCGGTCCAGATGGTGGGCTGCACGTAGGCGCCTTCATCGCGGGCGTCGCCGAAGACGGGCACGCCGCCGCCGGTGACGACAGTTGCGCCTTCCTCGCGGGCGAGGGCGAAGTAGGACAGCACTTTTTCGCGGTGCTCGCGCGAGACGAGCGGTCCCATTTCGGTGTCGGGGTCCAGCGGCCAGCCGATGCGCATGGCGCGCGCGCGTTCGGCCAGCGCGGCGACGAAGCGGTCGTAGATGGGGCGCTCGACGTACACGCGCTCGGTGCACAGGCAGACCTGGCCGCAATTGGCGAAGACGGAGCGCGTGACGCCGTCTACCGCCGCGTCGAAGTCGGCGTCGGCGAAGACCAGTGCGGCGTTCTTGCCGCCCAGTTCGAAGGACACCGGTTTCACGCCGGGCGCCACGGCGCGCATGATGGCCGCGCCGGTGGAGGATTCGCCGGTGAAGGTGATGCCGTCGATGTCGGGATGCGTGGTCATGAATTCGCCGGCGGAGTTCGGGCCAAAGCCATGCGTCAGGTTCAAAACGCCGGGCGGCAGGCCGGCGTCGTGCGCGACTTCGGCGAGCAGGGTGGCGGTGGACGGCGTGACTTCGGACGGCTTCATGATGACGGTGTTGCCGAACGCCAGCGCGGGCGCGACTTTCCAGGTCAGCAGCAAGAGCGGCAAGTTCCAGGGCGAAATGACGCCGACCACGCCGAGCGGCTTGCGGTAGGCGTAGTTCAACGCTTGGCGGCCGTCAGGCGTGTCGGTCATGTAGCTTTCCATGTCCAGCGTGCGCGCCAGTTCCGCGAAGGTGCGGAAATTGGCCGCGCCGCGCGGGATGTCGATCTTGCCGGCCCAGCCGATGGGCTTGCCGGTGTCGCCGATCTCGGCCTGCAGGAAGTCGTCGAACCGGCGCTCGATGCCGTCGGCCAGCGCCAGCAGGTAGTCAGTGCGCGCCGCCACGGGCAGCGCGGCCCAGGCGGGCAGGGCGCGCCGCGCCGCGATGACGGCGCGGTCGACCTGGTCGCGGCTGGCTTCATGCACCTGCGCGATCAGTTGCCCGTCCACCGGACTGTGTTTGTCAAAGGTGGACGCGCCGTCTTCGAAGCGGCCGTCCAGGTAGTTGCGCAGTTGGCGAGTCGGCATCGGCGTCGTTCCCGTTGGAGTCAGATGGGGTGGTTCATATAAATACGTATACGTACTATATTGGCGGATATTAGGCAGTGGGCGGATCCAAGTCAATGCGCATTTGCGAGAACGGCTGCGCCTACAATCGCCAGGCACATTCCATGGACGCCAGATGACCGCCGCTTCCCGCTCCGCCCGACCGGCTTCCGCCCGGACCCTGAAGGAATTCGACCTGACGCATGTGGCGTCGCACTTGCTGCGCCGTGCGCATTTCCGGGCCGAGGCGCTTTTCACGCAGGCGTTTCCGGACGAGGATCTGACGCCGCGCCAGAAGGCGTTGCTGGTCACGGTTTATCAGAATCCCGGCGCGACGCAGAACCGCATCGCCGAGCTGATCGCTTTGGATCGGAATTCGTTCGCGGAAATGATCGCGCGGATGACGAAGAAGGGGTACGTGCGCCGGACGCGGTCGGCGGAAGATGGACGCGCTTATGCGCTGGAGATCACGCCGGAAGGCGCGGCGCTGCTCGCGCGCATCCTGCCGCGAGACGCGGAGGTGGAGGCGCAGGTGCTGGCGCCAATCCCGGAGGAATTGCGGCCGGTGTTCCTGCAGTGTTTGCGCTTGATGGCGGGATTGGAAACCGCGCCCACGCCTTGATGTGCAAGCCGCAGGTATCGCCGCGGGTCAGCTCTCGCTTTTGGGCACTGGCGCGGGCGGGGGCGTTTGAGAAGACGCTTGCGAGGGCGCTTTTGGATATGTCGGCGCAGGCGCTTGAGGATGCGACTGCGGGGGCATTTGCGATGACGCGTGCGAAGGCGCTCGTGGATATGTCGGCGCAGGTGCTTGAGGATGCGTCTGCGGAGACATTTGTGAAGACGCTGGCGGGACCGGGTGTGCGCTTGCCGGTGCAGGCGCCTGCGGCGACGTTTGCGGCGGCATTTGCGCTGCCGCCTGCCGCGGCCGTTCTACCTTTCCAAATCGCAACGCAAACTGGCGCGTGAAAACCGCGCCAAAGAAGAAGATCTGCGCGGAATACCAGATCCACAGCAGCAGCGCGATCAGCGAGCCCGCCGCGCCGTACGCGGACACCGCGGCGCCGCGGCTCAAGTACAGCCCGATGCCCCACTTGCCGAGCAGGAACAGGGCGGCCGTTACCACGGCGCCCGGAATGACATCCGGCCACGAAATCCTGGCACTGGGCAGCAGCTTGAAGATCACGGCAAACAGCGCCGCCACCACGGAAAACGAAAACAGGTTTGACGCCCACTCCGCCACAATCGAGAAGGTCGAATTGGCCCAGAGCGACCCATAAATGCCGCGCGCAGCAGCAAGCGCCGCATTCACGGTCAACGACACCAGCAAGAAAAGCGCCAGCACCAGCACCAGGCCGAACGACAGCAGGCGGCTTCGCACCAGGCCCTTGATGCCGCTCTTCTGATTGGCCTGCACTTCCCACAGCTCATCCAGGCTAGCCTGCAATTCAGCAAAGGCGGTGGTCGCGCTGAAAATCAGCACGCCGATCGACACCATGGCCGCAATCCAGCCGCTGCCGGATTCGTGCGCGCTGGCAAGTACCGTCTGGATCACCTCGGCGCCGCGCTCGCCGATCAGGTCGCGCAACTGCGCAAACAGCTCGGAACGCACGGCCTCTTCGCCAAAGAACGCGCCCGCCACCGCAATCACCAGCAGCAGCATCGGGGCCAGCGAAAACACCATGTACAGCGCCAGCGCGGCGCCCTTGCTGGACGCGCGATGGCTGGACCATTGCTTGGCTGAGTCCATCAGCAAACCGCCGATCTGTGAGGGTCGCAGTACTTGCAGAACGGTTCTGGGCAGTCGCATGGCGCAATGTCTCGGTAGGGCGAGCCTTCATTGTAGGGACGCGTACAAGCCCCAGATACGGCCAGATTGTTGGCAAACGTTTTCAAACGCCGGGATATTTGCCGCTACTGAAACAACACGCAAAGTATCGGGCGCCATTTCGGTGCGCAAAAAAGAAAAACCCCCGGGGCGAAGGACCGGGGGTTTTTCGGATACTGCATTCCCCGGCCGAAGCCGGGGAGGCCTTGCAGGAACAGCGGGACTTAGAAGTCCATGCCGCCCATGCCGCCCATGCCGCCGGGCATGGCCGGAGCAGCGGGCTTGTCTTCAGCCAGTTCAACAACGGCGGCTTCGGCCGTCAGCAGCAGGCTGGCGACGGAGGCAGCGTTTTGCAGGGCGGTGCGGGTCACCTTGGTGGGATCCAGCACGCCTTGCTCGACCAGGTCGGTGTACTCGCCGGTCGCGGCGTTGTAGCCGTAGTTGCCCTTGCCGCCCAGCACGTTGCTGACCACGACGCTGGCTTCTTCGCCGGCGTTCGTGACGATGGTGCGCAGGGGCTCTTCCACAGCGCGCAGGATCAGTTTGATGCCGGCGTTCTGGTCAGGCGTGTCGCCCTTCAGGTCAGCGATGGCTTGCTTGGCGCGCAGCAGCGCAACGCCGCCACCAGCCACAACGCCTTCTTCCACTGCAGCGCGGGTGGCGTGCAGGGCGTCTTCGACGCGAGCCTTCTTTTCCTTCATTTCGACTTCGGTGGCAGCGCCAACGCGAATCACGGCAACGCCGCCGGCCAGCTTGGCCACGCGTTCTTGCAGCTTTTCACGGTCGTAGTCGGACGTGGCTTCTTCGATCTGCACGCGCACTTGCTTGACGCGGGCTTCGATGGACTTGCTGTCGCCAGCGCCGTCGATGATCGTGGTGTTTTCCTTGCCCACTTCGATGCGCTTGGCTTGGCCCAGTTCAGCCAGACCGGCCTTTTCCAGCGACATGCCGGTTTCTTCGGAGATCACCGTGCCGCCCGTCAGGATGGCGATGTCTTCCAGCATGGCCTTGCGGCGGTCGCCGAAGCCCGGGGCCTTGACGGCGGTGGTCTTCAGGATGCCACGGATGTTGTTCACAACCAGGGTGGCCAGCGCTTCGCCTTCGACGTCTTCCGCGATGATCAGCAGGGGACGGCTCGACTTGGCAACTTGTTCCAGCACGGGCAGCAGGTCGCGGATGTTGCTGATCTTCTTGTCGAAGATCAGGACGAACGGGTCGTCCAGGACGGCAACTTGCTTGTCCGGGTTGTTGATGAAGTAGGGCGACAGGTAGCCGCGGTCGAATTGCATGCCTTCGACGACGTCCAGCTCGTTTTCCAGCGACTTGCCGTCTTCGACGGTGATGACGCCTTCCTTGCCGACCTTGTCCATCGCGTCAGCGATGATCTGGCCGATGGAGGTGTCGCTGTTGGCCGAGATGGAACCGACTTGGGCGATTTCCTTGCTGGTCGTGACCGGCTTGGATTGCTTTTGCAGTTCGGCGACGGCGGCGGCGACAGCCTTGTCGATGCCGCGCTTGAGGTCGATCGGGTTGAAACCGGCGGCAACGTACTTCAGGCCTTCCTGAACGATGGCCTGGGCCAGCACGGTGGCGGTCGTGGTGCCGTCACCGGCGTTGTCGGAGGTCTTGGACGCGACGTCCTTGACGAGTTGGGCGCCGATGTTTTCGAACTTGTCCTTCAGTTCGATTTCCTTGGCGACGGACACGCCGTCCTTGGTCACGGTCGGGGCGCCGAACGAGCGCTCCAGCACGACGTTGCGACCCTTGGGGCCCAGGGTGGTCTTGACAGCGTTGGCGAGAACGTTCACGCCACGGACGATGCGCACGCGAGCGTCATCACCGAACAATACTTGCTTGGCAGCCATTTCTTAGCTTCCTTCGAAAATTCGTTTGAGGCGGGAGATTTACTGAACCACGGCGAGGATTTCGTCCTCGCGGATGACGAGCAGTTCTTCGCCATCAACCTTCACGGACTGGCCGGCGTACTTGCCGAACAGAACCTTGTCACCAGCCTTCAGGTCGACCGGCAGGATCTTGCCGTCTTCGGTCTTCTTGCCGGGGCCGACGGCCACGACTTCACCCTGGTCGGGCTTTTCAGCGGCGCTGTCGGGGATGACGATACCCGAGGCAGTCTTGCGCTCGTTTTCGAGGCGTTTGACGATCACGCGATCGCCCAGGGGACGCAAGGCCATGAGGAACTCCTGTTAACTAAATGAAAGAGGTGGTCGGTTGCCCGGGAGGCGTTAGCACTCACCGGAGTCGAGTGCTAATTATAGGGATGATGTTCTGAGGTTCAAGGGGGGGCGGGGCGCTGTTACATATTTGGGGGCCCGGTGTCGAATTCCATTGAGTTTGGAATTTGTGTCATCCAGTTTGGAACTTTCGCATCGTCTGTGATGAGCGCACACCACAATAGCAGCGCCGTTGGCGTCTGTGTCCCCAAATACGAATATGTATTAATTTAACGCAAGCCGTTGAAAAATAAGGACTTATTGCGCAAGGGGGTTGGTTGGGATAGAGTTCAAACATCCCAACCCTGAACTTTTCTCGCCATGCTCTATGAGACCTTCGGATCCAAGCTTCGTCGGATGCGAGCTGCACGAGGCCTGACGACCAAACGGCTAGCCGACCTGGCAGGCGTGACTCCGTCCTACCTAACGCAGATCCAGAAAGGCAATCGGGAGCCCCCGGATGACTTGGTCGCACGCTTGGCGCGGGTGATGGACTTAGAGAGCCAAGAGGCGTCTGAGCTCGCACGCGTGCTCACAAAGGAACGAATCCTCCGAGCGATTAACAGATCTGGTAACGAGACGGCGGCGGTCATGCTTGCCGCTGAGATTCTGAAGACCGACGACGGCGTGTGCTCCGAGTCTGAGTATGAAGCATTGCGCGTAATCTGTTCCCTGTACCTGGCAAGGACTAGGAGTTACGCCGGGCGGGACACGCAGTCGCCGCCGAAGCCAGATGACAGGAGAGTTGCCATGTAGAAAAGACAACGCCGATCCACATAGAGATAGACCGGCGTTGTGCTTCGGTTTGGAAACCAAAGACTGGACATCCCAAGTTTCCTTCCGCAGTGCAACCCAGTCAAGCAATTTTTCGATGAGCGACCGCTCGTCGGGGACAAGTGTTGCCTTCAGGAGGAAAAGCATGCTGCTAGAACGCGGTAGGAAAGTGGTCACCAGATCACCACACCGTAGAGTGGGGTACATCTCTTGCCCATGGCTTCAAGAAGATCAGGTGGAATATGAAAGCCTGCTGGAGCTGAACTTTGCGCGTATTGCGTTGCTCTGCCCTGGGTTAGTGTCGATTCGATCCCAGCCCTTTGTCATCGAATTGCCCGGTGGCGCTACGTACACGCCCGACTTTCGCCTGGACTTCGCCAGCAAGCTTGCTGTCATCGTCGAGGTGAAGCCGTCAAAGTTCGTTCGTCAGCATCAGGAAAAGTTGGACGCCGCGGCTGAACTGCTGCGAAGCCACGGATTCACTTACCTGATCGCGACCGAGGAGCAAATCTACAAAGACGGTCGCGATGCGAGGGCGTCCGTCTACATCCGCTACGCCAGGTCTCACTACGCCGACGATGTCGTGAGAGGTGCATTGGTCAAACTCCAGGCGCAAGTTTCTCCTGGTTCGCTTGACAAGCTAGCCCAATGCGTCGGCTGCCCACGAGAGCTCGTCTTGCATCTGATTGGGGTTCGGCGATTGACGGTCGGTCCGTCGCTGCTGCCCGATCAGATCTCCTTTCCCTCTGATCTTGAGGAGCTTCGCAATGGCGACTTTTGCCCTGCAAGTTGGCTTAACAATTAGGAAGGGCGGTCGGTGCTGGACGTTTGTTCGGGACTTGGGTGACAACACTATCCAGTTCGAGGACATTCATACTCGGGCTGTGACTACGTTCCAGGCGGCAGACCTCGTACGCGACATTATCGACGGCAAGTATGAGGTCTTGAGCCCCGCCCCATTTGCTCCAGCGCTCACGCATGAGCGCGCGTCAACGGGGTCAGGTGACGCGCTGGCTTCGCTAATCGGTAGGTTGACCGCCAGGCAAGGCCGAGAGATAGAACGACGTGAAAGATACGTTCGGGCCGTCACAAAAAGCGGTATCAAGCCTGCAGCACGGTTGGAAATCTCGAGTGTAGTGGCGTCAGTGGTGCAGAGATTCCCAGACGAAAATCCACCCTCTGCTTCGACGGTGATCCGTTGGCTGCGCTGCTTCAACAATTCTGAGGGGAACGTGCTGAGTCTTTTGTCTGGAAACGTTCGCCGGGCCAAAGCAATCCGATTGGACGAGATTACAAGAGAGATCGCATGGGAGGTACTGCGGCAGAGCTATTTTGTCTTTCGTGGAAAGGGAGTAACGGCGGCGTATACGAGGTACCTGGCGAGACTCACGCAAATTGAGCAGCAACGGGGGTGTCGCCAGATTGAGCCAATGAGTTTGTCGTCCTTTCGCCGGCTCGTTCAATCGGTGCCCCGCTACGAGGCAGACAGAGTTCGGATGGGTGCAACCGCAGCAAACAATAGGTGGCGCCACGCGGTTGGCGGAGTCTACGCCACGCGCCCATTAGAGCGCGTGGAGATGGACCACACTCTCCTTGACCTCTACGTGATTGATGATAGGCGAGGCATTCCATTGGGACGGCCGACATTGACGCTGGTCATAGACTCATTCTCGAAGTACATCTTGTCGGTGTTCATCAGCTTCGAGGGCGAGTCTCTTGGCAGGGTGTGCCAAAGCTTGAAGCTAGCTCTGAGACCGAAGGATGATCTTGTCCGCGCGGTAGGGGCAGAGCGCGAGTGGCTCACCCCAGGCCTGCCGGAAACTATCCTTGTGGACAATGGTCTGGCATTTCATTCACAGCAGTTTCGGCAAATTGCATGGGCATTGCGATGCGATCTTGAATTCGCAGCAGTCAGAAAGCCGTGGTTCAAACCTAACGTCGAACGTGCTTTAGGGACGATGATGAACACGCTGCCCATCGAAGGAATGCCAGAGAAAATCCGCGGCCTCGCGAAAAGAACGGATCCAAAAATTACGGCCTGCGTCATGTTCTCCGATCTATGCCAATGTCTTGTTCGTTGGGCAGTCGACGTCTATCCGGTCGCAATACCAGAGCGTTCGTTGCTTAGGCCGTACGACACCCTATCCGAATCGATGCAGACCATGCCGCCACCGCAGTTTGCCGGCGGACTTGAACATCTCGATCTGCTCACTGGTCTCTCTCGTGATCTGACGGTCGCACACCACGGGGTGGAAATGTTCCACATCAGCTACCGCAGTCCGGATCTCGCAGAAATGGCGCGATCTCAGCGCACCCCAAGGTTCAAAACCGAAATCAAGTTTGATCCGAATGACCTTGGCAGCATCTGGGTAAGAAATCCCACCTCAAGAAGCTGGCTAAAGGTGCCCAGCATGATCCCCGACTATGCAGACGGCCTTACCCTCAGCCAGCACCGTCTAATCAGGCATTACGCGAAGGAAAAATTACGGGGGGAGGGTGCATATGCCGAATGGCAAAGAGTGCAGCAGGAGTTTGAGGATATGGTGGACAACGCCGTCAAACGTGGCAAACGCCTGATTCGCGACATGCGCAAGTACGCGCTGCTTCAGGGCCTTTCTTCGGTGAAGCCTCTTGCGGAACAGAAGATGAATATTTCGCCGCCTCCAGAGAAAGAAATAGAGCTTCAGATCTTCACCGACGATGAAATAAAGGTACTTCCAGAGGAAATCCCGATCTTCAAGGGTTTCATGCCGGATGAGTTCAACCTTGGGGGTGTCCGATGAATAGGTACGGAGCAGCCGCGATCAGTGCGAGCAACGCATTTTCGGAAGTCATCGTCCCACATCCTGCTTTTGAGAACGTTTTGCAGTATGTGCTGAATGCGATCGAAATTGGAAATCAGGTTGGCGTCTTCACCGGAGTGAGAGTGACCGCTCCATCAGGCGCAGGGAAAACGTTGTTGATGTCCCATCTTGCAGACATATTGCGCCAGGGGCTTAGTGACAGTAGCAACGTTCCGTTGATCAGCGCGAGCCTAAAAGAAGAGCCCTCTGTTTCCCAGCTCCAAACTGGATTGCTCAATAATTTCTCGTATGCCATGGCCAGTTCTATGCAGCGAGATAGAGGGCGCGCCAACAACAATGATGTCAACCAGATTCTTGTGAGCGCCATCAGGCACCATGGTGTCAAGGTGATAGTGCTTGACGAGTTCCAGCATGTCTATCACACATCGGGCACAAAGGTCTTCACACCCATCATAGATTGGCTAAAGCGGCTCATCAACGCGACAGGGGTACCAGTGGTGTTGCTGGGCACCGAGATGATGGATAACTTGGGAACGATCGATCCTCAATTGACCTCAAGGATTCCGGTGGCAGTCAAGCTGGCGCATTTTCGACTTGGGCCGGAGTGGCTCGGATTTCTGAAGGGCCTGGCAGACACCTGCAAGGCAACAGACCTTACTTCGTCGTACAAGAACAAAGAATGGGCAGGAGCAATTTTCCGGGTCACGTCGGGATCTCCTCGCCTATTGAAATCGCTTCTTGTGCAAGCGATTCTCCTTGCCGTCGAGCGAGAAGAACTGAACTTGTCAGCGGGAATTTTGCGTCAAGCCTATTCGCTCCAGACGGGGGCTTCGGACGAGGAGAATCCTTTTGCTTCTCTTTGACCACATACTTGGCCGGCCTTTGCCTGTCCAAGACGAAATAGGCGACAACGAGTCTGGCAACGGATATGCCCTACGAATGCTGACAGTGAACGGATTGCAGTTCTCTGATTTGGCGAGGGCTGCCGCTTCCGTTGGTCACACCTATATGCCTGCTACTGCGGCGCCTTATTTATCCTATGCGTTCGGAGCGTCACTCAGTCGGCTTCAAAGGGCGATCCCCAGAAGCTACTCGTTGAAAGGACGGCGCAGATCGGCCTTCCTTGGGCACGACTTCAGTCGGACCTATCAGTTGCGCTACACGCGGCCTCAGGTGTGTCCCTCGTGCCTGGCAAGGCCTGATGCCCGGCTACAAGCTATCTGGGAGATTTCCCTCTATACATCATGCGTTGAGCACGAGTGCCTGCTGCTCGATCTGTGCGTCTGCGGCCGGGGCATTTCGTGGAGGAGGGCAGGCCTGTTTGAATGCTCCTGCGGCGCGGATCTGCGAGCGCTATGTTGTGAAAGTGCAGGTCCCGGCTCTCTAGCGATCTCAACCTTGATTGCGGCGCGTGTCATGCGCGGAGTGCCTGAGCAAAAGAGCGCTGGTCGGCGAGGGCTTCTGAACGCCCTCAGTTTGGACACATTGCTTCGACTTGTGAGGGCACTGGGGATCTCTGAGAGCGCATCAGGCGATGACCTTGTACCAGGGCGATTGACACGCCTTTTGAGTGCTTCCGAGGCTGTGTCCACAGTGGGAAGAGCGTGGGACCGTCTGGGCGATAGAAATGCACCTATCTTCGCTGAGCTCCCACCTGCCTGGCAGATAGAGGAGCTGCTCGGAGGTGCGAATTCAGGTGATCTTAGGGTATTGCAGGCGTTGCTTGGTGAAGAGGAACCGACGGTCAGTCGTTGGCTGAAGCAGCATCGATGGGTTCAGTTGGATCTGCTTGAGAGAGACGTTAATGGTTGAGCAAATCCCTTCACTGTTGTTCTTACCGCAGCCAGAATTGTATGAGTCGACCTCTTCATGGCTGGCGAGGGTCGCGTGCATGCATGGAGCGCCAGTATCGAAAATCCTTGATGACCTCGATTTGTCGCGCAATCGGGATTGGGACATAGGCATCGGTTTAAGGAGTGCAGCTCGGTTGGCGCAAGGTACCAACCTACCGCCAGCGACGCTTCAAGGCTTTGTCTCGCGCTTTGACGCTTTCCGGCGGAATCGCTGGCTTAGGAGATGGTTGCGTCTGAATGAGCGGGGGACTGCCCGCAGCGGATTCTGCCCGAATTGCTTGCGCCAGGATGTTGTGCCCTACCTTAGATTTGAATGGCGAATGCGCTATTGGATGATTTGTCCAACGCACGGAAACCGTATCCTCACTATTTGCCCGGCGTGTCAGTTCAGCGACCCTGTCGCTGTGGATGATCAACACAGTGCGGTGCCTTTTGCGGGGTGCGGAAAGTGTGGTGCTGACCTCCGCTTTGTGGGGCTCGCGGCGTTGAAATGCGATACGGCAGCGCAACTCGCGCAGCTGCAAGTGGCTGTGACGGCCGCGATCTTGCAAGAGGGGTTTTCCTTGGTGGGGATTGAGGAGAGGATCCCACTCGCAATGCTCCCCAGCCTGTTGGCAGCAGGGATTGAACCTAGGGATCGAAATGAGAGGCAGCCCTTGAGTCGTGTTGATCCTCGGCTCTTGGACGACGCTAGACGAAGCATCGGTCAGGTCAATGCGCTTGGCAGGCTTTACGCCTCCGCAGACGTTGTGGCCTCCCGTGGCAATACGCGGGGACGGCGCGTTTGGAATGGAGATATCGGGAGACTGTGCGAGATCGCGTTGAAGCAACGCTTTCGATGGCCATTGGCCGTGGTTGAGCTTGATGCTCACCAGCGGCAGTAGGAGTTTTGGGTTCTGCTGGGGAGCGGCAGTCCGGGAGGTGCCGCCTTCACCATACCTGCGGGCGTCTATGCGCAGGGCACGACGCGTGGATGTTGGGCGTCGCGTGAACAGGTGGAAGGGCCTACTTGTAACGGGAAAAGCGAAAGCCCCAATAATGGGGCTCCGTAGTCTGGAAGTCATTACCCGCTCCGGGCGGAACCACGCTCGTGGGGCTAACGCTATTGCCTCGTCGGAGGCGCACCAGCTATTGCGTGTGGATAATTATCGCGTGAAAGTGCCTTCGCAAGCAAACGCAAGAAGGCCGCCAAGCAAATTTGTGGAAAGACTACTCCGACATGCCTGGCGCCGCTGACTTGGTACAAGCTGCCATTTTCGGCCAGGAGCTGCCGATCAGGATTTATTCTTGCTCGACTGCTTCACGCTGTTCTGAGTCAATTAATGCCATATCTCTGCTCTTTGGCCTTGTCGTTGGCTAGGGACAGATAGTTGGCCGACCTATAGAGCGCACCTTTGACTTTTCGAAATCCTTAGTGGCCTCGTCGATGCGCTTGATCGGTTCCTCGAACGCGTCAAAGCAAGTCGCCAGTTGCGGTTACACGAGGTGTTGAAGTCTTCCTCCAATCGGGCCGGCCTCCAGAAACGTAGAAAACCGCAGCGAGCCCCGTTTGCTAGTGGCTTTTCTTACGGGCGGTTGTCATTCGGCACACGGAGTAGACTTTCAATCTGGAATCGCCTGCACCTCACCTGGCTTGAACCACTTGCTCCTCTCGGCATACGCTAGCGCCTGGGCCGCATCGCTGGCCCAAAGCACCAGAGCCAGGCTCTCCTTTGCTCGGCTGCAGGTCACGTAGATGAGCCGGAGCGTCCTGTCTATCGACGTCTCTTTGCCTTCATCCGCGTTTTTGACGTCTGAATCACCGAGAGGTGCGCCGAACAGGCGGTCGTAGGCAAACAAGGAACCTGCGGCATCCTCATCGTCCATGACCACCATTACATGGTCGAACTCCGATCCTTTGACAACTTGGTGGGTCGCTAGATGCGAGTTGCCGCCCAAGTACATTTTGAACCGGCGAAGCTGGCTCCACGGAGAGGCGAAGAGAGCATGCCAACCCCGAGCCAACCTGTTTTCAGTGGTTTCTGGCTGTCGCGACTTTGGCGCCGACGGAGGAGGGTTCGTGTCGTTGAATGCAACTACCAGGCGCTTGTCGGGCTCGAACAGGCCGCCCCGGAGAATCGGCGCGAGCACCTCACGTACAGTCGCAGTGGGATTGACGCAGACTTTAGCGAACTCCTCAACTGCTCGCTGATAGGCTTTGAGTTGCCGCAATCGCGCGTCACCGTCTTCAGGCAGCTGCTTGAGCCGGCCGTAGCGGTGGAGCACTTCTGTAACGGCAAAGTCGGACGCCCCTCCATCGTCGACGCAGTCGGCGAGGTCCGTCATCTCCCTCAATAACATCTGAACTGCCGTAGGCCCAGTGGCCTCGCTATTCGCGTCAGGTCGAACTGAGTCTGGATCAAGCAATGAGAGCGCTTCAAACGCCTCGAGAAATCCACCACGCCGTGCGACCAGCGCATGCTCCAGAGCCAGAATCTTGTGTCCAAGGCTACCCGGCTGCCACTCAGAAACACCTGTCACAGCCTGCATTACCGACTCGCAAAGCCCTTCACGACGCAGCTTGTCTTCAGGCGTAGAAGTCGTGTTCCCGATAAAAATGCGCACGATCCCGGCCGACTTCTCAACGCGCGGATGTTGATGAACTGCCTTCTTGGCCTGGGTTCGGCCACCCAAATCAGAATCCCAGATTTCATTGATGAGGTCGACGATGCGCCGCTGGCTTCTATGGTTCATCTCCAGCTTCGGGGTTGCCCACGTCGGCGGGACAGTGTTCGGAAGATCTGCATGCCCATCCAAATAGATGCGCTGGCGATGGTCACCAAGTAATCCCAACATCAAGCTTGAAGGGGCCTCCGCAACGACCTCCAACAGCGAATCGAGGATGCTTTTCATCGTGTCTTGAGATTCATCGATGAGGATGACGGGATGCTGATCGCGAAGGATGCTACGAAGTGTCGGCTTTTGTTTAAGCAGCCAGGAGGCCACCGCCAAGACCTGAGAGTGGCTCAACGCCCCGTCGCCATAGCGCTTACGATCCGGGCTATAGGTGAACTGTAGGGTCGCGGTTAGAGCGATTGCCTTGGCTTCAAGCTCTGCAATCGTCACCTTGTCCTTGTCGGTCGCACCGTTCTTTCGACCAGCTGCGGCTACGCGTGCCTTTTCCAACGCCAGAGCGTTCAACGCTAGCAGCGCTTCACGAATGTCGTCATCGAAACCTGCAATCAGATCCCAGCAAAAGGAATGGATGGTCGCAACCTGTGTCAGGTCGTTGTTGCCCAGTCGGCCGGTGATGATCAATGCGGCGTTCTTCGTATACGTGATGACACGAATCGTCTGCGCTCGCGCCCTCAGTTCTCGCGCAAACCTGACTGCCGGGTCATCAGGCCCAAGCTGTAATTGATCTTGTGAAGCGCTTTGCCCGATGCCGGTGAGCTTGCGAAGGACCGCCACCAACGTCCGTGTCTTGCCGGACCCGGCCCCAGCAAAGAGAAAAAAGCTCCGCGGCGGTGTGCTCGTGGCGTAGCCGACGATTTCGTCAGCTACGCCCGCGTCGCGTTCATTCGGATCAACCTTGGGCTCAGCCATCAGATGTTCCCCTTCTTCGAGGATGCCAGCTCCTTTTCTAGCCACGTCAGCGAATCGGCGATATACGCCGGACAGTTCAGCTTGTCGCCCAGGCTGATGCGCTCAAACATGGTCGCGGCGAACTCAGCCTTGGCGAATTTTTTCCGCAGCATGGCGTGCAGTGCCCTATTGAGCCCCTCGGCGTCCGGTTGAGCGACGACAATTTCCACGACCACACGCAAGGCGCCAACTAATTTCGGCGGCGCAACTTCACCTTCAACTTCCTTCTTCCCCTTCTTTGGATCAATGCCTTTGAACCAATCAATATTGGTCAGGATCAGCGAGTCCTCAAACGAGCTTGGCCAGGAACCTCCCTTTTGAACCGGGACCTGCCATGCAAATCTGACCCGCCCTCCGCTTCCATTGGCCCAGACTTGGTCTGCTTCGGCTGGTTCCGCCAACAGATGTAGCTCTTTCTTCTTGGGGTGCCAACCGTTGAGGGTGTCGTTTCCACACTCCAGCACCTTCGGGTCGACGATTGCAGCGGCCTTGCGTACGAGTTTGCCTTCCGCGTCCTGCGTCAGCTCCACGGGGTCTATGTCGGTGATGACCACCGTGGGAATTCCAAGCCTCTCGACGAGCGGACGCAGTCGATGTGCGTGGCGACCACCAAGATCGAGGAAGGAGATGTAGCGCTTGTCGAGCTCGTGGAAATCGCGCTCGATAAAAAGGGGTACAAGCATCCGCTCTGCCGCACCCTCCACAAAGATCGCGGCGTCGGCGAATAGCAGGTCGGTGTGCTGCACTCGGAAATACCTTTCCGCAAAAGTCTTCGTCTCCTTGTCGCTCCCAAAGGCAGTGGCCAAATCGATGACATCGGAACAAGGCATCGCACCCACCGCCACCGGAATTCGCCGCACATAGCGCAGCCGGTCGAAGTTCTCGGCGTGTGCCAAATGACTAGCATGGGTGCTGATAATCAGTTGACTGCTTAGATGTGCATGCTCGGGGGCAGTAGGACTGATAAGCTCCGCTGCACGCCGCGGGAAAATGCGTTGCACTTGGACATGCAGGTGGGCCTCGGGTTCTTCCACCAGCACGAGATGCACGGCTGCGGGACTACCTTCAGGCGGCTTGAGCCTGGCATCTCTGAACGAGACCAATTGGTAGCTCAGCGACTGGAGGTTCTGGTAGCCCAGCCCGATTGAATATTCGGGAAGGTAGACGTCAGCATGTTGACCGTCAAGGCGGTACTGCACAGCCGTGCTGTGGTCGAGCAGGTCACCGGCCTGAATTCGAGTTCTGAAGTGAATCTCCTGCGGATCATGAAGCGTTGGATACCCGAGCTTCTTCACATCCTCGATGGAAGGTGTTAGAGCAGCTTGGATGCGAGCATCAAGCTCAAGTTGCGCCTTGGCCATTGCTCCAATGAGCTCTGGGTGGTGGCCTTGCCCAGTGGTCGCGACGCCCAGATGTTGACGGGCGTACTTCAAGAGTTGGTTGGAAAATAGGCCAACTCTGTGGGTGCCCGAGGTTGATCGCGCCTCTGCTTCCTCCGTCCCCAGCCCCCGCTGCGCTGCAACAAAATCTACCCGCAGCAGCTTCGAGAGCTTTGCGCGGTCAATCGGCGCTGCCTGAGACGACAGGGGCTGCGGCGCACCTGCGGGTGGGTTCGCGAGCGGCCCTTTAGCGGGGTCCAGCTTGTAAACCAGGACGCTGCCAAGGTCAGCTGCGTGACGAAGCCAATAGTCGACAAGGTCAACGGGCCACGCATGAGCCTCTTTGTTGAGGTTTTTCACGGGCTGCCGAGCCTCACGGTAGCGCCAAGCCAGTCGCTGCAGCCCTTCTACCGAGGAGGCAGGTTCAAGGCGAAGGCGAACACCCACAGCGCCACCGGTCCAGTTCAAAGAAGTAATGAAGGGTGCGACAAGGTTGTAGGACCCGATCTGCGCATCGAACCACAAGTCCAGCGTAGGCATGCAGGCCCAAAGCGCTGCCAACTGCCCCTCCCACTTGGCTACTTCACCTGCAGCAGACGCCGGGTCTTCAGTCAGCTTCTCCCATTCTTCTCCGAGCGCTCTCAACGCTGGCCACTGATCCAGGCTGATGTCAAAGGCACCGAAGACCTGCCCTGGAGCGAGAAAGTTGCGAATGGCTATTAGGGTAGACGTCTTGCCGCTGTTGTTTGCGCCTACCAGTACCGTCGTCTTCTTGTCGATCTTAACCAGGGCTCGTGTCAGTCGTCGAAATCGGCTCAGCTCGACGCAGGCCAGGGTGACAGTGGGAGTTGCAGAAGATTTTTGAGCTGGTGCGCTCATCGACGTTCCTTGAAGAATCTAATTCGTGGGGTGGCGCACTCGGGCAGTGCGTTGCTTCCAGGCAATTGGGCTACTGGCCTCACGGAGGGACAACTAGTGAAGGGACTGCGTGTGAATGAGCGCGCAAAACACGCAGTCGCTGTGGTCTGTTCCGCTGAAGGAGGGAAATTGAGGGTGCGTGCGGTCTATCGTTCGCGTTACTGAACCCCAGCAACTCAACTACCAGGTTTGGCTTCAGCCCGACTGAGGCACGCAACGAAATCTTGCGGCTCGGTGACTGCACGACTCCTCCTTGCTCTAGGCCCTGCGCTTTGTGCAGCATTGAGATAGCATAATTTGAAACATTATATGTCTTTATGTATATGAAATGAGAATGCGATGTTGCCGATCTACGTAGAGCATGCCCTTTGCCCTTCATCGAGCCATCTGCGGGTCGCTGCGGACCTCATAATGGCCGAGGAAGCGTTGTTCACGGTTGCCAGCGAATGCTGCTTTGCGGCCGCTCGAGCCCGGCTGAGCGACCGCAACGGGTCGAAAGCGATCTGTCGTCAAAGCCGGCTTCCGGTCAGAAGCGAATAATCACAGCGCGCTCTCGGCTGACTGCTTCAGAGCGAACAGTGCTATTCACGATAGAGTTCTCGAATAACCGCAGCCATCGGCGCAGGCCACACTGCGCCGCAGATCGGCGTTTGATGAGTCAGCAGCATGCGCCTCTGGTGCTGGACGCGCCGATGACGCTGAAGCCGTTCCTTTAGATTATTGTTGCCACCGACTATCCAACTCCAATTCCATGGCCCCGAAAAAGCCCAAGAAGCAGAATCCATCCACCGCCACAGCTCCTGCGACGGCCCCGGCGGAAGGCGAACGCCGAGCACTCCGTGGATATATTGGCCAATATGAGCGAGCGGGCGCTGCCATTTACTCAGCGCTCGAGCGCGACGAGCTGCGCTGGATCGGCGTTGCCGACCGCAACGCGGGTATCGCTGATGACCTAGTACTCGGTTTTGATGGATTGGTGGTCGGCCACCAGTTCAAGACGTCCAAGTTCCCGGGAACTTTCACTGTTGAGACGCTGTTTACTGGCGCTAGTGGCCTCTGGAAGCCCCTGGTTCATGCTTGGCAGTCCCTGCGCACGGACAACCCGGGAAGCCGCGTCGAGATTCGCTTGGTCGTCAACGACTTTCCGTCGACTACTGACAAGCCAGGCGACGGCACCCCCTCCCACAGCGCGGCATTTCTTGAAGAGTTTCAGCAGCATACAAATCGGTCGCTAGCGGATTGGTGCACGCCGGAGTGGAGCCGACTGATCGATCACCTGCGCCGGGAAGCAGGCCTTAGTGATGGCGACTTCGAACGGTTCTTGCAGAGCCTCCGTGTGGTGTGCGGAGCTGCGGCGGACTTCGTCCAGTCGCACAAGCTGAACGCCGAACAGGCGAGACAGGCATCTGAGATTGCCAGCGTACTGCCCAGGCTGGTCGTCGACTCACGGGACAAGGACAGGTGGACGCGTGACGAGCTGCTTCGTGAGCTTGGCTGGCGCGATCCCGTCAAGACGTTGCTCATCCATCGGTTCCCAGTCGGCGCCTATGTCCAGCGCAACCGCGACACTGAGGTCAAGCTATTGGCCGCGCTGCAAGCCACCAGCCACGGCTATGTCTCACTCATAGGGCCGCCTGGCTCAGGGAAATCCACCCTCCTACAGGTGGCGCTGGCCACCGAAGCAAATACCCGGCTCGTCCGCTATCTGGCGTATGTGCCGGGCGCTGCCCAGGGCGTCGGGCGCGGAGAGGCCGATAACTTTTTGACCGATGTCGGCGCGCAACTGCGCAACAGCGGTTTGATCGGGCTGCGTCTTCGCGATGACTCGCTGCATGAGCGGCGCGAACAGTTCGGCGTCCTGGTGCGGCAGGCAGGGGAACGCTTCGACCGCGACGGGATCCGAACGATCGTCGTCGTCGACGGGCTCGACCATGTTCCCCGCGAAGAGCTGCCGACCAATTCACTGCTGGGGGAGCTACCTCTTCCTGCGGCCATCCCGAAGGGGGTTGTGTTCGTCCTCGGCACGCAGCGGTTGGATCTTGCGAATCTGAAGCCCGCCGTTAAGGAACAAGCGGAGAAGAGCGAGCGGCTAGTCCTCATGAGCTCCCTAGGTCGCGAGGAAGTCGCCCGGATGGCGGATGCGCTTGGCCTGCCTGTCGACATTCCGCGATTGGAGCTGAGCAAGCTCACGCATGGCCACCCGCTGGCAACGCGCTACTTGATTCAGGCACTGCTGCACGCGGACGAAGCCGGCCGCAAGTACCTGCTCAGTGGCGGGATGCCGTTCGACGGCGACATTGGGACCGTGTATGCCGCCGCCTGGCGCGAAATCGCAAGCGACAGCGATGCCATGGACGTGCTTGGCTTTATCGCCCGGGCCGAGGCACCCATGGACCTGCGGTTGTTGGCCACGGTGGTCAAGGAGTCTGCGATTGAGCGAGCACTGGTCGTGGCACGGCACCTGCTCCGCAGTTCATCCCTGGGATGGAGTGTGTTCCACAACAGCTTCAGGCTGTTCGTCATCGCCCAACCGCGAATTCGCCTCGGTAGCGTCGACGACGAATATTCCCGGCGCGTATACCGCGACCTCGCCGAACTGGCAAAGAACGCGCCGCAAGAATCCGCGCAGCGGTGGCTTGAGTTGCGCTACCGCGCCCGTGCTGGGGACGGTGCCGATGTACTTGCGTTGGCAATTCCCGCTCGTTTCCGGCAACACCTGGCCGATGGGCGTTCTATCACCGAGATCCACGCTGATATCCGGCTAGCTCTGCTAGCAGTGCGTGAAACGCACGATGCGACGGCCTTCACAAAGCTGTTGCTGTGTAGTGACGAAGTGGGCAGGCGCGAAACAGCCCTTGAATATGCCAACCAGCTTCCGCTTGCGATGCTGGCAGTCGGGAACATCGATTCAGCCGTCTCTTTCGTGCAGTACTTTCCCAGCCAGGGCTACGAGGTAGTCGACGCCCTGTTGGCGCGAGGCGACTTCGAGCGCGCGAAGGAGCTATTTGAAAATCTAGAACCACTATCGCAGCTCCATACGTCCAAGTTCCAGAACTACGGGAACGAACACAACATCAACGAATTCAAGAGGTGGGCGAGGCGCGCCGTCCATTTCCGAGATACAGAGCAGATGCAGGCAGCGATTGACCATCTCGCCGCGGAGGGGCTACGCGAGGCCGAAAAGGTGGATCCAGAAACTGTCGCCGCACTGCGCCGGCATTTGCGGACGGAAGCCGCAGAGGCGACGCTCCTCCATAAGGTTGACGACGATCCACAAGACCTCTGCAGCGAGCTCGGGGTATCCGACGAAGACAAGCCTTCTGTGATGGTTCACGCAGGGCTATTGGCAAGTCGGCGTGGCGCCATTGCGCACGCGCTTTCTCTGTTCGATGCCGCTGTCGTCCTTCCCGGCTTCGGAGAGGTGCCCAATGGCGACCGCCGCCGTATGGCACTGATTGCATGCCAAGCTGGCCGTCGTGACCTAGCCGAGGTGCTGTTCGATAAGTTGGTAGCGCCGATGATCTCCATGTGCGACGACGAGACGGACCTGGCTGGGCTGGGTTATCTGGTCGGCGCGGTGATGCATCACGTGAGGCTTTGTACGATGCTTGACAAACCGTTGCCGAGTGTGGTGCCGTCGAAGCACTCCTTCCTTCATCCGTTCCAGCAGCGCGCGTCGACGATAGGCGTACTCCTAGGTCGCGCCGCTGTCGACAACGCGGCAGTACAGGCTGGCAGCATCCAGGCCGAAGCCCGCGTTGCCCTTGGGTCCGTGCTACGTCTGACTTCAGAAGCCGGTAGCGAGTCATATCGCATTCAGCAGGCATTCAAAGCGATCCCTGTGCTTGCGAAAGTGCTACTTAGGCTCGGCGCCAAATGTGGCGAGGATGAGTACCGCGCCGTACTTCGAGCAGTTGATGCAGCCATCGCCTCATCTACGCTGGGGGGTACTGCATACCTGCGGCGCCGGTTGGCCGTCGATGCGTATCGGGTTGACGGTGACCGTGCGGGGGCCGTCGACCGGCTCAACGCCCTCGTGACGGAGCTTCAAGAAAGCACGCCGAGTGAACAAATTGACGGGTTGGCGGATCTGTCCATCGCGTTGGCTGCGGTAGGGGACGTAGAGCGGGCGAAACAGTTGCTGGCGACAGTTCCCGAACAGTGCCTTGGCTACGCGCTACCTCCCAAAAAAGATCCACAGTACGCAATCTGGCGGGACATCCTCGTCCTTGCGAACACCGCTGACCCGGAGGGCCGTGTCAAGCGGCTCTCAGGCTTGATACGCCAGGTCAGCGGCATGACCGAAACGGAAGGGTCTTCGGCCGCGCACCGCCTGACAATGTCGCTGATTGAGGAAGCGATGCAGGTCGGGCCTCGCTTCGGTTTCGAGGTGTCAAAGGCACTGGCAGATTGGTATCTGATTGGCTGGCCGAACCGCGTCGATCTACTCATGAAGGGGATGGCCCGGCGAAGCCCTGACTTCGTCTTGCCTTGCGCTACCGTCTGGTGCGGGCTCTGCCTACCGTTCTACATGGAACCGCACTACCGGGATCCGTACCACGTGGGCGACTTCATCGATGTCGCCGCCGACGCGGCAGGCCCCGGCCAGATTGAGCCGCTCACACTGATGCTATTGGGGGCGATCGAAGTAGTCAGCAGAGCACATGAGAGGGTCGGACTGCTCCGGCGTCTTCGCACCGCGGCCGGAAGACATGGGCTCTCTTCCGCGGAGCTTGATGCCGCTATCGCCCGATGGAAGTCAGAAGCGCCGGACCCACGATACTCGTCTACCCCCAGCAAGTATGACTCTGCGGCTACTCTTGATGAGCTTGAACTCGAGTTTGAAGCGGATGGCGATGAACTGAACTACAACGCCGCGTACCGATTCAGAGATCTTGCCGAGAAAGCTCCACTTTATGCGGTGCGGAGGATGTTTGAGCGTTGGAAAGTCTTGCGGGACGACGCGCGCTGTCGCTTCCTGATGGTGAAGCGGTTGGCTGCGGCGGGTGAGATTGAGTACGCCAAGAAGCTGATTCAGGGCTATGAGACGAGCAAGGACCCCTGGCGGGCCTGGAGCCAATGGATGGGGGGCGGCAAGTTCCTCTATTTTGAGGCGAAGAAACTCTTGGACGGGCCATCCACATCTGCTGTCGCCTTCGAGAATATCGTCGATTCGGTGACGGCGGGCGAGGAGAATATCCAGTCTCTGCTGACAGAGCTGGATTCGATATTGCCGGTAATTAGCGCGACGCCTGACTGGCCGGCCATATGGTCGCTGCTTGAGGAGCAGATGGCCTGCACTCGCGAATTCCAACTGGGACGGTCATTCCAGCCGAGCGAGCACCCACTCAGCGAGACGGATCTTCTGGAGGACTTGCTGCACTTTGCCTATCAGTTGCCCGTTGCCGAGGTTCAGCGACACGCACGCAACTGCACTCTGCGCTTGGCAGGCCAAGCAGGACATGGTCAAGCTTTGTTCAAGTCTCTTATGCGGCGACTTCTGACCGGCGATTCCGATGCCCCCCTGCGCGCGCTCGGAACGCTGCTGGCTTTTGACAGCGCGGGCCTAACATCCGAGCTGGGCACTGCCGTGGCTGCGTTGGTCAGTCACCGCGATGTATGTGTAGCAGAGTCAGCCGCGATCTTGTCACATCGGTGGGGGGTGACAGTCTCAATGGACGCGAAGCCACTGCCGCTCTTCTATAGCCTCGAACTGGAGTTCCCCTCGGAGGGCGACAATGCCTTCAAGGACGAGAGAACTGGTGCGATGCGAGTCGAGTCGTCGCTTGGCTGGACCGAGATGCTGCGCTCCACAGCAAGGCACCTTGCGCAGGCGGCAGGTATCGACGAGATGACAATCCGCCAGCGCGCGGCGATATTCATCCAAGATTGGGGCGGACTTGAGGCATTCGGGCCTTCTGGTGTCAAAAGGCTAGAGGCTCAGCTTCGCGCCCTCGAAATGCAGATCACATACCTGAAGCCTCACGCCTATATTGCGATTGCCGCCCTTCGCCACGTTGCGGGAGAACTGCGGCTGGCGGGTAAGCTAAACGGCCGCGACAGGCCGACGCTGTTGGAGCGTTTGGGTTGCCCCTTGCCGCCTCGGCCTTCGACGTTCCCGCAAGCGCGCCCCGAATGGATCCGCATGCCGCTGTTCGACCGACACGCCGGTTGGTCCGAGCGAGAGAAGAAGTGGGTTGACGAGGTCGACAGCGACGTTGCGTCTTTCCCGGCACACCCGGACGGCCAAGTTGTGGCTGAGGTGTCGCGTATCAAAATCTTCAAGCCACGCTTGTCAGAGCATCGTCTCTATCGATTTCGAGCACCATCGGCACATACTGACGGGGAAGACTTCGACCAGTGCTATGAAACGTTGCCCCTCGCGGTCTGGCTGGGTCAGCACGTCGCCCTCGACGATGAGCTGGCTCCAACGCTGGTAAGACGAGTTGTTTGTTCCGTGGACATGGGCTTTGATGTAGCGGCCTATCCGTTCGCGTTGTGCCCGAACTGGGTGATGAGGCTTCGTTGGCGCACGCACGACGAAGAGCCGAGCGTCTTCCTCAACGCGGGTGGGGCTGTCGTCGCAAAGCTCTATTGGTGGCGTGACGCCGGCCCGGTTGACATCGATGCGGAGGCTATGTGGGGCGAAGGTTGCTACCTAGTTCTGACGCCAGCAGGCCTCGAACAGCTCGCAGCTACCTGCGGGAAGCTGGACCTGACCATCAACGTATTTGCAAGCAGGCAGATCAATCAGCCCAGCCACTACGGGCAATCTCTCCTAAAGACGGCGAAGAGCAGCTATTCGGTTTAGGCTGTCCTCATACAGCTGCGATGTCAGACGAGAGAGCCCAGGCCGACGCTGGCCTATCGCTCTCATACTGGGTTACCCGAAAGCGCCCCTAGCGTCCTGATTGCGCGACCGTGGCCAGCTTCTGAGTGGTGATCTGCCCGATGATCCGGTAATTCACTCATTGTTGGCGGTTTTGTATTCAGACGGTCAGTGCAACGGTTTTGCGCGGGGGGGGCGACCTGGCCTACGCCGATTCATTGGATACGGTTCGAAGCCCGCACTCATCCGCGAATATGTTAGCTCGCGTTGGATCGTGGGATGTGACGAAGTGGAGTACGCGTATAGTGCTCTGCTTGCCATAGGAGCGATAGGTATACGGCCTTGAACCTGATGTCTGGCCACAGAAGCACTTCAGAACAAAGGCTCTTAATTTGGCTTTTGGGAACAATAGTTGGAGTTTGGTACAGACGATGAAAACGAGTGCTCAGCTTCGCGTAGACAATCACTACGTGCCCCAGCTCTATCTGAAGCAATGGGCGAAGAATGGGAAGATCCCCACCTATCGGCTCTTAGTGCCGAAAAATGAGGCTCCTCTATGGAAGGACCATTCCCTTCGAGGCATAGCCTATCACCAGCACTTGTACACATACGTGGCCGGTCAAGAGGAGACAGATGAGCTTGAGCATTGGCTGAGCAAGGAGTTCGAGGATCCAGCACAAGAAGCTATTCGCCTTGTGGTCAATGACGAACGAATGTCTCCAGAGCATTGGAGGAGATTGATTCGATTTGCGGTTGCGCAAGATGTCCGCACGCCAGCGAGCCTGCGCGCTTTTCTTGCTAGACACCGCGACTCGATGCAAGGGCTTTTGAATCAGACGGTGGAGTCGTCCGTCAGATACTTGGAAGCCGCAGTCAAAGCCGGAATCAAGTTGCCGGAGCGGGCGCCAGATCGGGAGCCTAGGGAGTCCTTCCCGGTCAAAATCTCAATTGTTCGAAACCCGGAAGGAGATGGCTCTATCGAAACGAGGACTGTCCTAGGGCGGCGTTTGTGGCTGTGGAGCGTGCGGCATGTGTTGACGGAAACCATCACAAAGATTACCAATCAACGATGGACGATTGTGCATGCCCCCGCGGGCGTATCGTGGCCGACCTCAGATAACCCTCTAATTAGACTCAACTACCGTGATCCGGCCAGTTATAGCTTTGGCGGAGGGTGGGGCGTCGACAACGTCGATATCCTGATGCCTATCAGCCCGACACACCTGCTCCATAATTGCATAGGCCGGAGAAGCTGGCCTAGAGGTACGGTGCTCGACCAGGCGACCGCACAGTTTCTACGAAAGGTCATCATTGAGCATGCAGACCGTTACGTGTTCGACATAAGCAAGAGTGACGTGCAGAAGATTCGCGGGAGAACTGTGAATTTGGCGGCCTACAACGAGGAGCGGGCTATTTGGCAAAACTGGGGTAAGGAACAAGGTGCAGCTGAGGCAGAGCTATTCTAGTTTTGCTGCCTGGCGGCCGCCTTTTGGACGGGGGGCGACTAATGCTGCGATCTCAGTCGCGCGGGCGTTTTGACGACGATTGCTTCAGCCGAAATTCTAGTTAGGTTGTGATTCTTCAAGAGAGACCGAATACAACCAAGTGGCCGCATTGCAACTGACGAAACGACGACGTGCCCGGACCGAGTTTTGGGATCGTTGTATGACGAAACCCTTGAACCCTATCGAACTGACGGAGTTGCGCCGCAGAGCCGAGAATGCGGTGGCCTAACATCGCTTGGCCGGATTTGAGCTGGACGCCCGCACAATTGCGGACCTGTATCGAGTGGCGGATGGTGCGCTGTCGTTCGAAGAATTGACCGAAGACCTTCAGCGGTGGGGGCGCTCTGGAGAGCTTTCGGACAATGCGAGGCCGCTTAAAGAGGTGTTAGGCGACCGCTTTACCGCCAGGTTCATATCGCTGTGCAAGCGGCCCACCTCACCCGCACCGAGTCGTGCTGGGTGAGCCAACGAGTGATGCCGGGATCGATCCAGTCAAGGACCTCCAGAATAGTGGCGTGTAACTCCTCCACGGTAGGATTCACCCATAGCAGCGAAATTGACAGCGATGTCTAACGATGCCGGTGTTTGCCTTGAACGCTTGAGGAAGCGTCGGGACATGTATGCCAATCGTCTTGCGTCTCTTGTCGGCGTCGACACGTCGTACATCACCCTTCTAGAGCGAGGGCGTCGACCGCCTCCTCGTGACGCTGTTCTCAGGCGCTTGATTGCAGCACTGCTTCTCACACCATGTGAAGAGGAGGCTCTGACGCGTGCCGCTTTGAACGAGCTGATCCTTTAGTGGAGGCCCTGCGATCTCTTGCTATAACTTTTGCTTGGGCGTAATTAATGACTCACTCAATCACAACCACGACGCGACTGAGCTCGGATATATGGCAGCCATATCAGTGGAGCCAATTCTGAATACTCTTGGCTTTCACAATACTTCTCCGCCCGGGGTATACCCTTCCTGGACGCTATACGGTAACGAATCGCCGCCTGCTCATAGCTCACAAGATGCGATTCCACCAGAGACGGTGTAACACCTCAGTGCGCAAACTTAACAGTTTGTCTGGCTGAAATTACTCCGCGACGTAGTGTGACCCAGACGCTGTGCGACTGTTTTTATGCATTCCATAGACCATGTGCAGGTTTGACCCGTCTCGCGTGCCTATGAAGGGAGTGCATGAAAGTGCGTTTGTCATCTAGACGTCCTGGATTACGCCTCACTTTTCCTAATATGTCCCGACGGCGTCACTGACCGACGTGCCATGCACTCGTCTTGATGGATGGATAAAGCCGGTCGGTCAGACACATTTATTGACAATATGGTTAGAAAATGAAACTATTCCGTTGCAGGACGGAGAGATGCGCGGAAATGTCTCCTAGTCTGGCCAGCACGGATATGACGGCTGGCAAGGGTCGATAGACCCTGAGGAGACCTTTCCCAGCTTCTTTGGGCAGTGCGTAGACCCGCATAAAGCGCTACTTCGCGTGTTGCTCATTGTCGACTCCTTCCAGTGACATGACTCACGACGGAGAAGATGAATGCTGGAATTGTGCTTGTTCGACTTGGACAATACGCTTATCCGAACGGACGACCTAAAGGATATCCGGGAGGCGTGCGCGAACAATTCCAATCCGGCCCGTCTTCGGGCGCTGGTAGAACAGATCAGACAGCTCCCTGATCGCCGAATCTATTCTCATGCGTTTCTTCGCACTATCAGGCAACGATTCCCTGGCATTAAGCTGGGTGTTTTCACGCGTGCGCCGCGCAGTTACGTGAACACGGTGTTGGACTGGGCCTATCCCGGTTTCATTTGGGATGTCATCATTGCCTATGAAGACGTCCGTCCTACCAAGCCGTATGGTGACGGTGTATTGGTAGCTATGCAGCATCTCCAATTGCACAACCCCTCGGCGGTCGCGCTAATCGGCGACACGGACGTTGACGTCAAGGCAGCCTATAACTCCGGTTGTCTGGTCGCGGTGGATACGCAGGCATGGCCATATAGATATCTTCAAGAACATTGGCGGGCCCTCGAGCTGGTCCCCGACGCGTTCATCGAAGGGGAGGCGGATGTTCTAGCCTTCCTCGCTGAGCATCGTCAGTTTCTGCCTAACATGGAGTGCCTGATTGAAAGTGCGCCTCGTCAACGAGTTTGGCGCTATGACAAGATAGGCTATTTCATGCCTCGCCCGCTCGAAGATGGAGGCTCGCCATATCAGATCCATGTCGCAGGACGGAGCTTCTCGAACCATGGGTCCGTCAATCCTCGGCATGCCGTTCATGCTTTGACTGCGTCGATCGGGGCTTGCAAGGACGTAGTTGTGTTCCCGCCATATTGGATTGAGACCATTCGAAATTTCATCAATCTCAATTTCGATGCTCTTTTTGGCCCGAAAGAGGTGGTCGTGACGGTTGTTCCGCATCGGCCAGATCGGCAGCCGCGCCTCGAGCGGCTTCTTGAGCAGCTTGCCGCGTCGTTCGCTGTGAACCCCCTTGAGGTAAATGTTACCTGCGTGCCTGACCTGCTCGCCTACACTAATGGCGTTCGGTCAAACCACAACGAATTTCTGAACCGTGCAGAACGGTTTGAAAACGTCCGAGAGCATCTTATTGTGAACCGACCTGACCGGGTCGAACGCAACAAAGCCTATGTTGTCGTCGATGACGTGGTGACAACGGGCGCGTCCCTGATCTACGCAGAGAGGTGCCTAAAGGCTGCGGGCGCAGGGCAAGTTATGCTCCTCGGCTTGAGTAAAAATATCGGCGATATCTACGCCTACTTATGACGATCATTTCGCCACAGACCCGCTTTCTGCTCTCCCTTAGCAAGCTCAAGGGAGTGGGGCCTGCCGCGCTCAAAAAGGTCGCGGCGATCCCCCAGTTCGACAGTTGGTCGATCGAGAAGCTTGCCACGGCGGTTCCTCAGGTCGCTCGCTCTCTAGAGGGTGAAGTGAATTGGGACGAGTCGCAGGACTGGGCACATGCTCAGATTCAGTCAGCCGAGCGGCATCAGGCGCGTATCTTGTCCCCGCTGGACCCCGATTACCCAGCGCTGCTGGCCCAGACAAAGGATGATCCCTTTATTCTCTACGTCCAAGGCACCCTGGCTGCACCAGGGCAGCGCTGCGTCGCCGTGATCGGGACTCGAGAACCTACTGCGCATGGCGCCGTCGTCGCGAAGCGAATCACGACTCAGTTCGGCAAGGCTGGCTGGAGCGTCATCAGCGGCTTGGCTCTTGGGTGCGACGCGCTGGCACACCAGGCCGCGCTCGATTGTGGCGCGCATACGGTCGCTGTGATGGCGCATGGTCTTCAAATGATTGCCCCGTCAAAGAATAAGCAGTTGGCGCAAGCCATCCTGGACGCTGGCGGGGCACTCGTGAGCGAGTACCCTTTCGGGCAAACAGTACAAAACCAACAATACGTGAAGCGGGACCGCACGCAAGCTGGCATGGCCCTCGGCGTCGTGATGATCCAGTCCGATATTAAGGGCGGCAGTCTGTATGCCTCCCGCGCTTGCCTGGATTACGGGCGCTGGCTTGCCGTTCCTTATCCCACGGATCGCGACCTGGATAGCCGCGCGCCAAAAGTTCAAGCAAACGTCGTCATCGCAAATGCCCCTGCGCACGAGCGCGCAAACCTCCTGCGTTGTACGACTTCAGCGCTAAGCAGGGTAATCATTCTTAGAAACAGAGAAGACAGCATTTTACTGACCGAATCGGATGGAGTCAGGGCGTTCGAGGGCCTGTCAGAGCGAAGCGTTTATTCCAACGAAACAGACTTGTTGACTTCGACGCCAGCCGAGGTATCCCCGAGCGCGAGTAACGGTTTTTCTCGTGATTTGCTTCTGGATGAGCCAGCCAAGCACGATGGGCTTGCCGAAGGGACTCCAGACCATTGGGAAGAAACCGCAGCTGAAACCAGCGAGGCAGGTGGCATTCCATCTGAGCCATCCTTGCAACCCAAGCCCGTGGAAGCGCCGGAAGCCGAAGACAGCCTTGCGAAGGCGTCGCCTGACGAGCAATCCTTGGAAGCTCAGAACTCGCCCTCAGAAGCGCCTCCAACTATCGAAGCCAAGACGCACACTGACGACCAAAACACGAAGGTCACACGGCAGTTGCCACTAGTCTTGACGCTGGTTCTGCACAAAGGCAGCGACCCGAGCCCAGCTTTCGGACTTTGGGACCCTCCGAAAGTTAGTTCTAAAGAGTTCAAGACGCGGCTTGGCAATGCCAGAGAAAACCTTGGCGTGCGTGAATTTTACGCGCGGCATAAGCGGCTGCAATCTCATCTTGCCAAGCTGCAGCGAAAGCTGGCCGATGCAGCGAAGCCCCTATCGCATGACAAACTCCTGGACCTTCGGCTAGACGGCGAGGAGGTGATCCTCCATCTCGCCCAACTTGCGCGGTCCTCAGCGAACATTGACGCGCTTGCAACCGAGTTGCACCTACGCGATGAAGCGGAAGACTGGATAAAACGCGACTACGCAGAACAACGATCTACGGGCAGGGACGTGAGTTGCACAAGCGAAAGTCGCCACCGCCTTGTCGAGGAGTTGGCAATCCTGCTGAAGACAGATCTCAGATCGTTTGTTATCGACGATGGACATTCCGACGCTGCTCGGACAACGGTCAATGGGGAGTTCCGTCAAGTGGCTTTGCTTCAACTCATCGAGCGGCTGAACGCTGTTCTTAAGGCTGCGTTTAGAGAAGACTTCGGTGAGAATTCGTAGCGTTTGTGCTGCCACTCATAGGTGAGAGAGGATTTAAATGTTTGCACTCGTGTCGTCGCCGGGCTCTGTCTTGCGAAGCGGTTCACCTGATCCTGCGTTGGTGAGCACACTGAGCGCTGTAGCCGCTTCAGGCTCACCCGTTATGCTGATTTCCAACCATGACGCTCCGACCTGGTTCAATCAGGCTTTCGGCGCTACCGGCGTTAAGTTCTTGAAGAGCCCGGGACGGCAGTCAGGGGAGGTCGTTCGCGACATCGCCAAGCGCTTGAAGATCGCTTCGCACGATGTGTTTGCGCTAGCCACGAAGGCAGAAGATGTACAGATGGGCAAGAACGCGCAAGCGGTGCTCGTCGCCGGCAGCTGGGCTAACGATCGTCAGGTATCGTCTTTGGGCATCCGTGTGGACGACGCCCAGCAGCTTCAGGACACCTTGCAGCTGGTTCATGGCTGGTCTGGGCAGTGGTGGTTCTCGGGCCAAGCCAAGAATTATGGGCTGCGAGCCCTCAGTAACCTTTCCAGCATGTATACGTCTGCGGACCAAGCCGACTTTGGTCGCCGGGTGACCGCGACTGTGAAGAACGGTGGACCACGGCTGATGGCGCTGCTGGCTATTACCTCTCGCTCGCTTCTGATGGACGGCGTTGACACGCTCGAGAATCTCCTGTGGGGGGTATATCCGTCTTCCAAGAGCAAGAACGACGACAGCGAGGTCCTGAGCGACTTCACTCACCGGCTGCGCACCACGGTGTCGCGCGTTCGCTTGGCCAAGGCTGGATTACCTCTGTTCATTCGCCACACACCATCTACGAAGCGGTCGGCCAGCGGTGGCAGCGTGGACCGCACGGATCCATCAGAGCAGATTCAGACGATACACCTCAATCCCGAGTACAAGAAGAATATTAAGGGGCGCAACGTCGTGGTTGTCGATGATTGCACGACTTACGGCGTCTCGTTCGGCGTCGCGGCCGCTTTTCTGGTGAAGGCCGGCGCGGCGTCCGTTCGTGGTATCGCTCTGGGCAAGTTTGGCAGCCGACTGCAGCAGTACGAGATCGACATTCTGAGTGACCCGTTCGCACCGGTTGGGGCGGCTGAGTTTAAGGTGGCTGCGGCGACTGCTTTTCCAGGCATGACGAGCCAGGTGAGCCAGCAGACATTGTTGAACATTTTCCCCTGACAGGCGTTCAAGTCATGTTCTGCTCAGCCTAGATTTGTAGGCGAAGCGCGACCGCAATTCTAAGTCGCGCGGTCAATGACCGCCTTATTGCCGCCCGAGGTGCACCTCCGCGAGGCTCCCTGGCGAAGCTAGGCGAACATGTGATGCATAGCCGGCTGCGTCGACGGACAACCCCCTGGCGGTGGACTCCGGCGTCCAGGGCAAAGCCCCCCTGGGGTGAACTGCTCCCCAGAAGTTGGACAGTTTTAAAGTCTAGGTGGCCAAGGCCTGACCTTCCCCCGTAAATTGGACAGTTCAAAACTGGAGGGTGGCTGCCTCTGTTGGTTGCTCTGACCACTTTTGGACGTACTCACACGGGGTCAGATGGCCGAGTGAGCCGTGGGGACGGTGATGGTTGTAGTCGTCCTGCCAAGCCTGAAGTTTTTGCCGCAGGTCGTGCAGCGTGATGAATTCATGCACGTTAAGGAATGCTAATCGAGCGGATTCCCGAGGCGCGCCGCGCACTGATCGACGTCGTGGTAATCGATCTATCGGCCGGCAAGCCCTGACGCGCCCATGATCGACTCTCATGTAGCGCCAGTTGGCTGGCGATTCATACCCGCTATCGGGGAACTGCGACACTCAACCACTGCTGATAGGTCGCGGGCTGCGCTCTTAGTAAGGCTTCTTCGGAAAATTCCAAGTTAAGTGAAATTTCCTACGGAAAATTCCAAGTTAGATGGCACGGCGGTACCAACTCTAATGACAGTGTTCTGCCAAGTCATTGATATTTATAGAGTGTGGATTCTAAGCCGATTGAACTCCGACACCCGGGCAGGGATCACGGTGTCTTGATCAACGGACTCGAGGTCAGTTGTTCTTCTCTGCCACCTGCCTCCCGCCTGATGACAAGTTTCGAACCTGTCTGATTCGAATGCGCAATCGATCTCTATATCGTATCGCCGCATCGCCGATGTGGCAGGCGAGTGGGCTTTCTCGGGTGAGTTGGCGGTCTCCGATATTTGCGAAGGCGAATACTGCAACTGACGCTCAAACCCGGAGGCTAATCTATCGTGTTGTTTGCACCCAGTATTAAAACCGTGAGGTTGACGAGTCGCGTTGCTGTCGCCGGAGCTTTGCTGACCGTCGTCGCCAACCTGGCGGGATTTTATATCGTCACATACCGGCCTTGGAGCGATAACGAGATTCCGCCATGGCTGAACTGGTTCGGAATCCAGCTGGCATTCGGAGGCTGGCTCATCATGTTGCTTGGTGGCAAAAGGTGGCTCGGTTGGGGCGCGGTGGTGCTCTCTGTCGTACTGCTAAATGTATTTTGGCCCTCGCGAATGCACATTTACCTATTCGATGCGAGCAATGAATCCGTATACGGGCCACCTTATCGCATCAGCTACGAGCCTTTTCGCAACTGGAGATGGCGAGTCACTCAAGACGAGGGACTGACGCCCGGAAGTAGTACGTTTTCCGGCCAGAGATTCACGTACAAGAAAGTGACTGCCGCGATGGCTGATGACGTTGGTGATATCTCGATTCAAGATTTCAGATGCGAGGCCCGCAGGGAGGTCTATTGGGGGCCCATATCGGTTACGTATGCGCGAGCTTTTCCCGACAATCCTCTGAGCCCCTATTTCAACTTGCCTGCAGACCCTGCAAGTCTCAATCTCAAGGGATGTTCCATCGTCGAGGAGAAAGGTAGGTAGTGCTGTGACGCGGCCACGAGGACCGTACATTCGGTATTCTGGACCTTCAAAAGTCGTAAAGCCGCGCCGCGTTATCGACCAGGATCGCCTGCTTCTCCGCTTCGCTCACCCACGCGCAGAAGGCCGACAGCTGATCACCATCGTCAATCGGATGAAGCGGTTCACTGCGATCGCGCGTGCGGGCCACGCCCGGCCAAGCCCCCGAATGCGGCCAGTCGGTGCCCCACAACATGCGATCAAGCCGCGTATTGATCAGCGCTCGTGCGATCTCTCGCGCCTCGATGGGCGGGCGGCCATCCTGCCAGACCGTCAGGCGGTACGGCGCTGAGAGCTTCACGTACACATTGCCTGTCGCCACGATCTCCAGCAGCGCATCGAAGCCGGGCTGGCCCGTGCCGGCCACGGCGCTTGCCAGTGCGAAATGATCGATCACGACGGGCACGGGGCAGTCGCGCAGTGCGGGTGCGAGCGCGCTCACGACCGGCAGTGTGGTGTAGATCTGCACGTGCCAACCGAGATCGGCAACCTGTTCGGCGGTGCGCGCCAGCGCATCGCGCGCGATGGCCGGATCCTGCTGGCCGAATGATTGCAGGTTGACGCGTGCGCCCCTCACGCCCGCCGCATGCAGCGCGCGCAGGCCGTCGCGCGAGATATCGGGCGCCAGGACCGCGACGCCGCGCGATGCATGGCCTGCCGCATTCAGGGTGGCAAGGGCATCGGTCATGCACCGATTGTCGGTGCCTTGCGGGCTGGCCTGCACGACGACAGCGCGGTCGATCCCAAGCGCCGCGTGCAGCGCAAGCAGATCATCGGTCGACGCAAGCCCCGGCATGAACACGCGGTTTTCGGCCAGCGGATAGCGGTCGAATGGGCCGAAGATGTGCACATGGCAATCGCAGGCGCCAGGCGGAATCGTGCCGGTGACCGGGCTGTGACGGACGCCCAGCACGGTAGGCGGGTCGTCGGGAGTAGCGGCAAGCTGGGTACGGCTCATGGGATGCTCGGGAAGATGATGGGGGAAGGGCGTACACGCGGCCGCGCTCAGGGGTTCTGCTTGATGCCGGCGGTCTGGATCAGCCGCACCCATTTGTCGCGATCGGCCAAGTAGTAGCGGGTGAAGGCCGCCGGGCTGTCGTCCGACAGCGCGTAACCTTGCGCCTCCAACTTCTCGCGCACATCCGGCAGGCGAAGCACGCGACGCACTTCCGCATTCAGCGCGTTGACCACGTCGGGCGGCGTGGCGGCGGGTGCAAGCAGGCCAAGCCAGGTCGCGACCTCGTAGTCCTTCAGGCCTGCCTCTGCCGTGGTCGGCAACTGCGGCGCGAAGTTGACGCGCGCTTTGCTGGTCACGGCCAGCGCGCGCAGGCGCTGATCCTTCATGTAGGGCAGGGCCGTCGAGGCGTTCGCGAACATGAACGGCAACCGGCCCGCCAGCATTTCGGTGATGCAGGCTTGTTCGCCCGCAAACGGGATGCTGTGCAATTCGATGCCCGCCGTCTGGGCGAACAAGACGGCCGCCATATAGGGCGAGGTGCCGATGCCTCCAGAGCAGAAATCGATCTCGCCCGGCGCGGCCTTGGCTTGGGCAATGAGCTCCTGGACGGAGGTGGCGCGCAGCTTCGGCCCGGCTAGCAGCACTTGCGGCGCACTGCCCACCAGCGCCACGCCAGTGAAGTCCTTCATGGGATCGAACGTCGTCACGTTCTGCAGCGTGGGCGCGACGGCGACTGTCGTCTGGCTGGCGAGCAGCAGGGTGTTGCCATCGGGCCTCGCGCGAGCCACGTAGGCCGCCGCGATCATGGAGGCGGCGCCGTTCTTGTTCTCCACCATTACGGCGCGGCCGCCCACCTGCATGTGCTGCGCCACGATGCGGGCCACGGTGTCGGGCGCGCCTCCCGGCGGCGCACCGACCACGATCCGGATCGTGCCGCCCGCCGGGGTCTCGGACAGCGCGGGCGCGGCCGAAGCCAGCAATACGGTGCCGAGCAGCGGAGTAAGCAGTCTGGCCAGCAGCCTGCGTGGGTATACGCCAGGGTTCGTGCGCATCGGTGTCTCCTCGCGATGTCGCCGTGCGCCGCATGCAAGCCGCGCCGGCTGTTGTGATGTGGAGTCAGTGTCCGGCAGGCAGATTGATATAGTCAAATATATAAATTGAGTCATTTCATACATAGATATGTATGAACAACGAGGTTCACATGAATAAACGCGAGATGGCGCTGTTCGAAGCCGTGGGGCGCACCGGCTCCGTCACCTTGGCGGCTGCATCCACCGGGATGTCGCAGCCCGCGGCAAGCGCGATGCTGAAGTCGTTGGAAGACAAGCTGGGCTTCGCGCTGTTCAGCCGCGAAAAGCGCCGGCTGGCGCTGACCGCCGAGGCTCGCTTGCTGCTGCCGGAAATCGTCCATGCCTTGGCGGCGATGGACAACGCCGAACGTATGGCGGCCAGCATGCGGGGCGGGGCGCAGGCGCGACTGGACGTGGGGGCCGTTGCGGCCGTGGGCGCGAGCATCCTGCCCGGCGCGATGGCCTGGTTGCAGGCCCGGGAGCCCGGTGTGCGGGTCAGCGTGCGTACGGACATGACGCTAGGGGTGGCGGGGCTGGCGGCCGATCAACGCATCGATATCGGCGTGGTGATCGGCTCGGCCGCGCTGCCAAACGTAGGCCAGCGCACGCTGGCGCGGCTGAGCCTGCAGGCCGTGATGCCGGCGGGCCACGCGCTGGCGAATCGTCACCGTCTGGCATTGGCCGACCTGGCGGACACCCCCTACATCTCGCTCAGTCGTCACTTGCAGGTGGGGGCGCTGACGGCGCGGCAGTTCGAGCAGGAGCGCTTGCCGTTTCTACCGGTGATCGAGGTGAATCAGTATTCGGCCGCCTGCGCCTTTGCGGAACGCGGCCTGGGCGTAGCCATCCTTGACAGCATGAGCGGCCTGTATGCGCGGCGTCACGGGCTCAGCGTCGTGCCCGTCGATGTGGAAGGCGGTCTCGATCTGGCCATCGTGTGGCCGTTGAATCGAGGTCTGGGACGCGTGGCGCGGCAGCTCGAGGCCGGGCTGGTGAATGAGCTGTCGCACGCTACTGAGTAGGCGGGCGCCAGCCTTTTGAGCCTGGACTTGCCGGGAACCATGTCGAGCGCGCCCGGTGCAGGCGAGGTGCGCATCGCGGTCCCGCCTGGTACTGACCGCGGCTGCGGACAGTTGAATCGAATCGCCTGGTCGCTACGTCGTTTGAAGAACGGACATCGACGAGACGCTCATGATGATTCCAGTTGCGGCAAGCAGTGTGCGCACAAGCAACCGCAGCACTACTGGCGAGAACGGAGGCGGCCTGCGTGCGGTCAATATCGTGACCAAGAGCACGATCGGCACGGCCATGATCGTCAATTCGAATGACAGCTCGGTGAAGCCGATCGTCGGCATCATGACGGCGAATCGAATCAGTCCGGCGGCGCCGTTGAGGAACATCAGGGATTCCCGTGTTCTAGCCAGATCCCAAGGCTGCCGGTACAACAGGAATACAAGCGGCGGCCCGCCTGCGGCGAATAGACCGTTCATCAGACCGGAAAGAAATCCGATCGCAAGAAAAGCGCCTGGCGCAGACTCAGCGGCCCGCGGTTGGTTGCTCCGCCCCAACATCCAGGCGCAATAAATGATGCTCAGGCCGAGCAGAAGACGCAGTAGCTCATAAGCGTTCCCCATGATCCACGCCAGGGCCGCTATCCCCAACATCGTGCCTAGCATGCTGGCAATCAGGAGCGGCCACAATTTCCGGTCCAGCCGTAATGCTCGCCGCCTGTAAAGAAACACGGCCGCGTTGACCACTGCAATGATCGAAACCGCATTGACGACATCTGGCAGCGGCAAGATTCCGGCGGCGCCGGTGAGGCCGAGCAGGACCAGAGCGAGCGCGAAGCCCGTCAGGTTCTGCGCGTACACGGCTACCGCGACGAAGACGAGGAACAGCATGCTGTTCAGCATGGCTCAAGCTCCTCGTCGCGACGGATTGACGTCATGTCGGCGCGCGCCGGTCAAGCGTGAATCTTTTGTGAATGCGCGGCTTCATCGGCTCAGAGCGACGGCCTTTCTACGCATGGCAACGCCCAGGGCGGCGACGGACAGCGCCAGTGGAATGAATGACACCCACAGCACGGTGTTCCAACCGAACGCCGACAGCAGGCCCCCGGATGAGAAGGAACCGATTGCCATCAGGCCGAAGACGATGAAGTCGTTCAGGGACTGGACGCGGGTTTTCTCCTCCGGCCGATGGCATTCCAGGACCAGCGCGGACGCGCCCAGAAACCCGAAGTTCCACCCCACGCCGAGCAGGACCAGTGACCACCAAAAGTGCATGACGTCGATACCTCCCAGGCCCACCGCGGCCGCCACGCCAATCAACACGAGGCCCATGGTGGCGACCCGTCCTGCACCGAAGCGGGAGATCAGTCTGCCGGTGAAGAAACTTGGCGCGTACATGGCAATGACGTGCCACTGCAGTCCCAGGTTGGCGGACTCCTGCGAGTGGCCGCAGATGTGCATTGCCAGCGGTGCGGCCGTCATGAGGAAGTTCATGAGCATGTATGAGACCGCGCCAGCGATCACTGCGGCGATGAACCGCGGCTGCAGCGCAATCTCGGAAAGCGGGCGCCCGCCTGCGACCTCCGCGGCAGTGGGGGCGGGCAATCTGACGCCGACAAGAATGAACGCGGAAATCGCAGCAACCGCCGCTTGCGCCAGAAAGGTGGCGGCAAACATGTGCGGCGGCCACAGGTTCATCGTCCAGGTGACGAGTTGTGGCCCGACGACCCCGGCGGCGACGCCACCCGCCATGACCAGGGATAGCGCGCGCGCCCGTCGCTTGGGTTCCACGCCGTCCGCGGCGGCGAAGCGGAACGACAGGACCACTGCCGCATAAACACCGCCGAAGAACGTGGCCAGGCTGAATAGCCAGAAGCTTCCGATCATGACCGCCAGCATCGCCAGCAGACCGGTGAGCACGCCAGCGCCGGTGCCCAGCAGAAATGCCGCACGCCTGCCGTGGCGCCGGGCGACGGCGCCCATGGGCAGCGTGCATGTCGCCATGCCCACCACAAAAATGGAAATCGGCAGGGTCGCGAGCATGGGCGTCGGGGCAAGCATATTGCCGACGATGGAGCCGGTTGCATAAACGACCACCGAATTCGCGCCCGCCAGGGCCTGGGCGGTGGTCAGTCTCCAGATATTGCCTTGCTGAACGCTCTCGGGCAGAACAGCAGGGCGATCATGCCCTGGGGAGGCGCTACGTTGTGTCATTGCGGTGAAAGGCGTGGGACGGGATAGGTGAGCTGGCATTACAACGCAAAGTTACGTAGGCGATCTATCGACAGATTGCCAAGTTATATAGAATCGGCGACATATGAATGCGCTCATGCAGTGGAAAGCCATTACGGCCCCCGCGGACGTCCGGCCGCCGGCGCCTATGACCATGCGGGTGCAGTCCATTGGCGCGCGGGATTACTTCGCCGCGCATACGCATGAATGGCACCAGGTCGTATACGCCGTCTCTGGCGTCCTCATGGTCACGGCAAACGACCGTTCTTTCGCCATATCCCCAAACCAGGCCGCCTGGATTCCGTCTGGGACAGTTCATAGCGTCGGTTCTTTTCTCGGCGCCGAGTACCGCAGCCTGTGGCTTGCCGACCATCCCGGGGGAACGCTTTCCGAGGGCGGGGTGGCGGTCTTTGGCGTGTCTGCGTTGTTGAAAGCGTTGATCGTTGAGGCGGCGGCAATTCAAGGGCGCTCGGACGAAGGCGAATATTTCGGTCGGGTATACCGGTTGGTGCTCGACCAACTCTGCCGTGCCAACCCGATTTCATTGGTGCTGGCGTGGCCGGCGAGCGGCCCGCTATTGACCATATGCGAAGCCTTGTACAACCGGCCGGCCGATCAAAGGGGCCCGGATGATTGGGGCAGGGAGCTGGGAATGTCCGGGCGGACGTTGGCCAGGAAGTTTCTTGCGGAAACCGGGTTGACGCTGCGCGATTGGCGGCGCCGGCTGAAGTTGTTCAGAGCCATCGAGCTATTGGAGAGCGGTCTCGACGTAACGGGGACTGCATTGGAACTCGGCTATGGTTCCACGTCGTCGTTCATCTTTGCGTTCCGGACGGAGATGAAGTGCAGCCCGATGGCGTACATGCGAGCGCGGGCGCCATACCGTGAAGTTGCGCCCACATCCGCTCAGAAGGTGGAAGTCAGTGAGCAGCGCGACAACGAGGCGCCTCGCTCGTAGCCGGGGAATTAGGGTTATTCCGGGATTCTTTATGCTTAAACTTTTGTGAAGAATGGGCGGCGGATGCAGGGCCGCCGCTGCGATGAGGCATGAGGGCGGCTCACCGTGGTGCGGCACGAGACGCACCGTGCTCGACATTGCGGGGTGACGCCCCATCTGGAGAATCGCATGCTGCTGCGTAGACGTTGTCTGGCCGTGATGATGCTGGCGCTGACTGGCTGGGCGACGGGCAGCCATGCGCAAACGCCGGCTCAGGCCTGGCCCACCAAGCCCGTGCGCCTGGTCGTGGGATTGGCGCCGGGCGGGCTGGTCGACGTGCTGGCGCGCACCGTGCAGCCGCACTTGGCCGAGGCCTTGAAGCAGACCGTCATCGTGGAGAATCGTGGCGGTGCGGGCGGCAACGTGGCGGGCGCCGAGGTGGCGCGCAACGGAAAGGACAACCACTCCTTCCTGCTCAACCCCTCGACGACCGAGTCGGTCAACCCGCTGATGTTCGCCAACATGCCGTTCGATCCGCAGCAGGATCTGCGGCCGGTTGGCTTGCTGGCCAACAGCCAATTGTTCCTGTTTGTCCGGTCCTCGCTCGGCGTCAACACGCTCGAGGAGTTCGTGGAATACGCGCGCAAGCGGCCCGATCCGCTCAATTACGGATCCGCCGGCAACGGCACGACGCCGCATCTGGCCGGCGAGCTGCTCAAGCAGGCGACGGGCATGCAGGCGACCCATGCGCCGTATCGCGGCGTGGCGCCGGCGATACAAGACCTGGCAGCGGGCCAGATCGACTTCGCGTTTGGGCCTGCGACGGTCTTTCCCATGGTGCAGGCGGGCAAGCTGAAGGTGCTGGCGGTAGCGAGCCGGCAACGCGCTGCCGTGGCGCCCGACATTCGAACGTTCTCCGAGGTGGGCATCGACGGTGTGTTCGCGGACAGCCTGTTTGGCGTGTATGCCGCCTCGGGCACCCGCGATGATGTGGTCGAGCGCATGAACGCCGAACTCAACAAAGTGCTTGCGCGGCCGGACATCCAGAAGCGCTTTCTGGATGCGGGCGCCGAAGCAATACCGCTGAGCGCGGCCGATTATGCCGCGCGTGTGCAGGAAGAAAAGAAGCTGTTCGCCCCGTTGATGAAATCGCTGGGGTTGAAGGAACAGTAGATAGCCCTGGCCAGAGTGACCCGTGCGTCATGCCGGCCTGCCTTCCCGAATCACCACCGCGTCCAGCGCCATCGCTCCCTGACCCTCGGGAAGCGCGAGCAAGGGATTGATTTCGATCGATCTGAAATCTCCCGCGCGTGCATGCGCGAACCGGGACAAGGTGGCCAGCGCGTCGGCTAGTGCATCGACATCGCACGGGGGCGCGCCGCGCGCGCCCTGCAGCAGGGGGAAGCCCTTGATCTCGCGAATCATGGCCAGCGCCTCATCGCGGTCAAAGGGCGCCAGCCGGAAGCTGACGTCCTTGAGCACCTCGACGAAAATGCCGCCCAGTCCGAACATGACCACGGGCCCGAACACCGGGTCGCAATGCACGCCAGCGATGCATTCCACGCCCTTGGGCGCCATGGGCGCGACGAGCACGCCCTCGACGCGGGCGTCCGGCCGAAGCTGGGTCACCGAGGCCATGATGTCGGCGTAGCTGCGCCGCACAGCGTCCTCGCCCAGGACGTTGAGCTTGACGCCGCCGACGTCGCTCTTGTGCGTGATATCGGGCGAGACGACCTTGAGCACCACGGGATTATCCTGGTTCGCCGCGCAAAAGCCGGCGGCAGCGCGCACGGCTGCGTCGGCGTTGGCTGCCAGCGTGCTCGGGGAAGCCGGCATGCCGGCGTCGCGCAGCAATTCCATGGCCTGGATTTCTGTATAGGTATCCCGCAGCGGCGCACTGTTAGCCGTGTCCGGGGCGGGATCCGCTTGCGTCGTTCCGTGGCCGGTATGGGAAGCCATTGCGGCCACCGCGGCGATCGTGCGGACGGCGGCGCTGGGATCCGGGAAGACCAGGCAGCCCAGACGCTCCAGTTCGCGCCGCCGTGCCGGCGGGAACAGGGCGCTGATCGCCAGCGGCACGTCGGGATGGCGCGCCTGCATCTGCCGTGCGAATGCTTCGAAAGTGGGCCACAGCGCTTCGGACGATCCCGCGGCGGCCAGGAAGACTGCCAGGGCATCGTAGCGGCCGTCGGCCAGCATGTCGTCGGCGGTGGCCAGCAGCAGCCCGGGTTCGGAGACGGCCTGGCCGGTGACGTCGACGGGATTGCGGCCGCTGGCAAAGGGCACGCGTTCCAGCAGCCTGGCCTGCGCGTCATCCGCCGGTTCGGGCAGCGTCAGTCCGCTGTCGGCGGCTTCATCGGCCATCAGCGCGCCCACGCCGCCGGAGATGGTGAAGATGCCCAGGCGGCGGCCTTGCGGCGGTTGCTTCCAGGTGTCCAGCGCGTAGCCCAGGTTGAAGAATTCCTCGATGGTGCGCGCGCGCAGGGCGCCGTACTGGCGGAACAGCGCGTCGTAAACGGCGTCGTCGCCGGCCAGGGCTGCCGTGTGCGAGGCGGCGGCTTGCGCGCCGGCCTGGGTGCGGCCGATCTTGGTCACAACCACGGGCTTACCGGCAGCGCGCGCCGCGGACAGGGCGCGGCGCAGCTTGGCGCCGTCGCGGCAGCCTTCCATGTAGGCCATGATGACGCGGGTATGCGGATCGCCGGCCAGCCATTCGATGCAGTCCGCAACGTCGATGTCGGCCTCGTTGCCGGTGCTGATCCAGTGCGACAGGCCAAGGCCGCGCTCGCGCGCCATGCTGTAGGCGTAAGCGCCGAACGCGCCGCTTTGCGTCACCATGCCGATGCCGCCGGCGGCGACGACACCGTTGGCGGGCGCGGGCGAGAACGTCGCGTAGACGTTGCGCCGCACGTTCATGAAGCCCAGGCAGTTAGGTCCCAGCAGCCGGATGCCGCGCTCTCGCGCGATGGCGCATAGCCGGTCCTGTTCGGCCGCGCCTTGCGCGCCGGTTTCGGAAAAACCGGAGGTAAACACCACGGCCGCGCCTACCTGGCCCGGGCGGGCGCGTTCAAGCGCCTGCGCGGCGTGGGCGGCGGGCACGGCCAGAATGGCCAGGTCGATGTCCGCGTCGAGTGCATCCAGGCCGGGCACGGCCGGCAGGCCAGCGATGGTATCCGCGCGGGGATTCACGGGGACGATGCGGCCGCCGTAGCCGTGCTGCAAAAGCAGGCTGACGGGCATCGCGCCGATCTTGCCGGGCGTGGCCGAGGCGCCGACGATGGCAATCCCTTGCGGATCGAAGAGGCGGGAAAGGGAGGAGAGGGCAGACGGGTTCATGGATATCGGCGTTCAGGAGTAGCGGACGACACTGCGGCCGGTGCTGCCGCGTTCAAGCATGGCGGCAAGCGCCTGCGGCAGCTCGCGGGGTTCGAGGACGCGCGCGATCAGGTCCAGGTGCGCGGGGCGGTATTCACCGGCGAGCTTGTTCCAGACCGCGCGCCGCAATGGCATGGGGCTGTTGGCGTTGATGCCCAGCAGCTTGATGCCGCGAAGGATGAAGGGGATGACCGAGGTGGGTAGCTCGGCGCCGCCCGCGTTGCCGAAGGCCGCGGCGACCCCGTCCGGCTTCACGCTCGAAAGGGCGTGGGCCAGCAGCGTGCCGCCCACGGCGTCGATCACGCCCGCCCAGCGCGCGCTCATCAGCGGCTTGATGCCGGCCGACAGATCGGGCGGGGCGATCACTTCGTGCGCGCCGAGCGAGCGCAAATAGTCCGTGGCGTCCGGCTTGCCGGACATGGCGCAGACGCGATAGCCGCGCTGGCTCAGGATGTCGATGGCGACGCTCGCCACGCCGCCCGTGGCCCCAGTGACGAGCACGTCGCCCTGCGCGGGCGTCAGTCCGCAGTGTTCCATCCAATGCAGCGACAAGGCGGCGGTGTAGCCGGCCGCGCCCAGCACGGCCGCATCGCGCAGGCCGATGCCAGCGGGCAGCGGCAGCACCCAGTCATGACGCACCCGCGCAAACTCGGCATAGCCGCCGTCGCAATCCACGCCGATGCCGAAGCCGTGCACGACGACCTCCTGGCCCGGCGAGAGCGCGGGATCGGCGGAACGCACCACGGTGCCCGACAGGTCGATGCCGCCGATGCGGGGGTAGTCGCGGACGATGCTGCCGCGTCCCGCCTGCGCCAGCGCATCCTTGTAGTTCAGGCCGGCGTAGGCCACCTTGATGAGCGTGTCGCCGTCGGACAACTGGTCAGCGGTCAGCGTCTCGAAGCGGCCCTGCGGCGGCTCGCCCGCCGCGCCGGCGTGCAGCCGGTAGGCCTGGAATCGGGGATTGTCCATCGTCGTCTCCATTGAGGCTCAGGCTTGCGCCATCAGCCGGCGCGCCAGCGTGGCGCGGTGCAGTTCGTTGGCGCCGTCATAGATGCGGAAAGGACGCATCTCCTGCCAGATCATCGACACGGGCGTGTCGTCGGACAGGCCTAAGGCGCCCATCATCTGCACCGCGCGGTCGGCCACGCGGTTCACGGCGTCGGACACGAAAACCTTGGTCATGGCGCTGTGCTGCTTGACCGACAGGCCCGCGTCCATGCGGGCCGCGCAGTCCAGCGTCATGAGGCGGCTGGCGTGCAGGTCGATGTGCGAGTCCGCGATCATCGCCTGCACCTGCTGCAGGTCCGCAAGACGCGCGCCGAAGGACTCGCGCTGCGTCACGTAGGCCTGCGCCGTCTCCAGCGCGCGGCGGGCACGGCCGATGTATCGCATGCAGTGGGAAAGGCGTGCGGGCTCCAGCCTGAGTTGCGCATGGGCCAGGCCCTGACCGGGCTCGCCCAGCACGGCGTCGTCGCCGACCTCGCAGTCCTGCAGCAGGATTTCGGCATGTCCACCGATCTGGTAGCCCGTGACCATCCCGATGTCGCGCACCACCCGGTAGCCCGGCGTGTCGGCGGGCACCAGGAACAAGGTGGCGCCGATGTCGCCGCGTGCCAGCACCAGGGCAAAGTCCGCGCCCACGCCGCCGCTGATGAACTGCTTGTGGCCGTTGAGCACCCAGCGCGAACCTCGCCGCTCGGCCCGTGTGCGCAGCATGGAGGGATCGGAGCCGGCGCCCGGCGCCGGTTCGGTCATGGCGAAGCAGGCCCGCTGTTCTCCCCGCACCAGCGGCGCGAGAAAGCGTTCCTGCTGGGTGGCGTTGCCCAGCCGCAGGAGCGTCAGCATGTTGGGCTGGTCGGGCGCCGCGCAGTGCAGTGCCGCAGGGCCCAGGAAACCCCTGCCGGCTTCTTCCAGCACCTCGGCCAACTCGCGCCAGCCCAGGCCGATTCCGCCCCATTCCGTGGGCAGCTGAGGCGCGTACAACCCGGCCTCTTTCGCCCGTGCGCGCAACTGGGCGACACAACGATCCAGCGCGGCCACGTCGCGGGCGATGGCTGGAGATTCGGCCGGTATCGCGACCTCGTCAACGAAGCGGCGCACACGCGCGCACAGGTCTGGCAGCGCAACGTCGGCGTGGCGATCTTGCGTACTTTGCATGGCTTATTCCTCGATCCTTACGCCCGCCTGCTTGACCACGGCGCGCCATCTGCGGGCTTCTTCGGCAATGTGCTGCCCGAAGGCTTCGGGCGTGCCACCGGTTGGCTGCATGCCCAGGCCGGTGAAATAGCTGCGCACCTCGGGATCGGCCAGCACGACGTTGATCTGGCGGTTGAGCTGCCTGATCACGTCCGTCGGCGTGCGCGCGGGCGCCATCACGCCCCACCAGGACGAGGCTGACAGCGGCACGCCAAGCTCGGTCAGCGTGGGCACGTCGGGCAGATCGGGATTGCGTGTCTTCGCCGCGATGGCGATGGGCCGCAGCCGCTGCGCCTTGACCTGTGCATACACCGGGGGAAGGTTGTCAAAGCTCATCTGGACCTGGCCGCCGACCAGCGCGGTGGCGGCCTCGCTGCTGCCCTTGTACGGAATGTGCCGCAGCGCAATGCCCGTCTCGTGCGCAAACTGCTCGCCCGCCAGGTGGGGAATGCTGCCCGTGCCGGCGGTGGCGTAGGTCAGGCCCTCCTGCGCGGCGGCGGCGCGCTTGAGGTCTTCCAACGTCCGCAGGGGGCTGGCCGCCGGCAGCAGCAGGTATACGGGTACGTCCGTGGCCGCGATCACCGGCGTCAGATCCTTGTTCACGTCGTAGGGCAGCTTGGCGTAAAGCACGCTGTTCGTTGCAAGATTGGCGGTGCCCATCAGCAAGGTGTAGCCGTCCGGCTGCGCGCTGGCCACGTAGGCGGTCCCGATCTGCGTGGCGCCGCCGGGCTTGTTCTCGACCACCACCGGCTGGCCGATCAGCGGCGCCAGTTTGCGCGCGATCATGCGCGCGGCGGTGTCGGTGCCGCCGCCAGCCGCGTAGGGCACAATCAGCCGCACCGGTTTATCCGGATAGGCGCCCGCCTGGGCGGCGCCCGCTGCGCTTAGCAGGACGGCGGCGCATAACGCGCGCAACGTTCGAAAGCAGGGTTGCATGGCGCTCTCCTGGCGTCGGCCTATTGGATGCGGGTGCCCGTGGACTTCACCAGCTTGGCCCACCAGGCGGTTTCATCGGCAATCTGCCTGGCGAACTCGGCCGGCGTGCTGGCCAGCGGTTCAGCGCCCAGCTCCTGGAAGCGGGCGCGCAGTTGCGGATCCTGCAGCGCCTTGACCACGGCTGCATGCACGCGCTCGATCACCGCCGGGTCGGTGCCGGCGGGCGCCATCAACCCTTTCCAGGCCATCACCACGAAGCCCTTCTGACCGGCCTCGTCAAACGTGGGAATGTCGGGCGCGGCGGTGGCGCGCTGGTCGCTGGGCACGGCGAGCGCGCGCAGGCCGCCCGCCTTCACCTGCGGGAGCAGGGCGGGCATGTTGTCGATCATGAAATCGATATGTCCGGCCACAAGGTCGGTGATGGCGGGACCGCTGCCTTTGTACGGGACGTGCTCGGCCTGGATGCCCGTCTGCTGCTTGAGCAGCTCGCCGGCCAGTTGCGCGGGAGAACCATTGCCCGGGGAGCCGAAGGAGAGCTTGCCCGGGTTGGCGCGGGCGTATTGCAGGAACTCCTGCAGCGTCTTCACCGGCATCGACTTTGTCACCACCATCAGGTTGTGCTCGCGTTCCAGGCAGGTGATGGGCGCCAGGTCCTTGGCCGGATTGAACGGCATGTTGGCGTACAGGCTGGGATTGACGACGGTGGGGCCGGCGGCGGCCAGCAGCAGCGTATAGCCGTCAGGGGCCGCGCGCGCCACGAAGTCGCCGCCAATGTTGCCGCCCGCGCCCGGTTTGTTTTCGACGATGACGGGCTGACCCAGGATGGGGTGCAGGGCCTCGGCCAGCAAGCGGCCGAGGATGTCGGTCGAGCCGCCGGGGGCGAACGGCACGATCAGGCGGATGGGCTTGTCGGGGTAGGCGGCCGCGGCTTGTGGCGGCAACGCCGCGCAGGCGAGGGCAGCGGTCAGCGCGCCGAGCCATTTGGGCAGGTGCTTGTGCAGCATGATGGAGGTCTCCTTTGGTTTGGCGGGCCGGCGGCTTCTGGTGGCCGTGGTCCCTGGGTGCCCTAGCGGCCGGGCATGTAGCCCGCCTGGGTCAGCGTGTGGCGGGCGATGGTCAATTGATGGATCTGGCTCGTGCCCTCGTACAGACGGAACAGGCGCACGTCGCGGTAGAAGCGCTCGATGCCGTAATCGGCGATGTAGCCATAGCCGCCGTGCATCTGAACGCAGCGGTCGGCAACGCGGCCGCACATCTCGGAGGCGAAGTACTTGCAGATCGAGGCGTTCAGCGTCACGTCCACGCCCGCGTCGCGTTCCCGGGCGGTTTGCAGCACCAGGGCGCGGGCGGCCTGGATTTCAGTCTGGCAGTCCGCCAGCATGGCCTGGATAAGCTGGAAGTCCATCAGGGGCTTGCCGAACTGCTGGCGTTCGGCCACAAAGCGCAGCGTGTCGTCCAGCATGCGGATGGCGGGACCGATGCACAGGGCCGCCAGATGAATGCGTTGCTTGTTCAGCACCTTCATCGCGGTCTTGAAACCAAGGCCTTCCTGGCCGCCGATGATGTTGGCCGCCGGCACGCGGCAGTCCTTGAAATGCACGGCCGACACGGGAGACCCGGCCTGGCCCATCTTGTCGTACGGCTGGCCGGTGGTGAGGCCCGGCGTCCCGCGTTCCACGATGAACGCGGTGATGCCCTTGGCGCCGGGCGCGTGCGGATCGGTGCGCGCCATGACGGTGAACAGACCGGCCAACGGTGCATTGGTGATGAAGCACTTTTCGCCATTCAACACGTAGTGGTCGCCGTCGCGCACGGCAGTGGTCCGCAGCGCGGTGGCGTCGGAGCCTGCCTGCGGTTCCGTCAGGGCAAAGCACCCGGTCAGTTCTCCCGCCGCCAGCAGCGGCAGATAGTGCGCTTTCTGCGCCGGCGTGCCGTCGGCCACCAGCGCCTCCGAGCCGATGCCCGTGTTGGTGCCAACGCGGGCGCGCAGCGCGACGGAACACTGGGACAGTTCCATCGCGGCCAGGATCAGCTCTTCGGTCGTCATGCCCGCGCCGCCATACTCCTGCGGAATGGAATAGCCGAACATCCCCTGTCCGGCCATGCTCTCGACCAGATCCTGCGGCACCTCATCCAAACGGGCGATCTCGGCCTCGCGGGGCGCGAGCTGGTCGCGCACGTAGCGGCGCAGTGAATCGAGAAATTGCGGGAAACCTTCGGGGTCCCTGATCATGGCGAGTCTCCGTTTTATCGTGGGCGCTGATACGTGCCGCGCCGTGTTCGAATCAGGCTAGCAAAAGGCCCGCAGATTTGAGACAAGTGTTTCGATATCTTGAACGGTATAAGGGTGGATGCCCGGGCAGGCTGCTCTATCATCGGCGGATACGTGGTGCGCATCCCGAGCGCGCCGGACCAGGACTACCCCTATGACCGCGAGCCCCGGTGAACGCCATGCCGACCCCGCCTTCGCCACCACGCTGGCGCACGGTCTGTCGGTGCTGCAGGCATTCCGGCATGGTGAACCTGCCCTCAGCAACCGCGAACTCTCGGACCGCACCGGCCTGTCCAAGGCCACGATTTCCCGCCTGACGACGACGCTGATGCAGCGCGGCCTGTTGCGCTATGACGCTGGGTTGCGGCGCTACCGCCTTGGGACGGCGGTGCTCTCGCTGAGCTATCCGCTTTTGGCGAGCATCAAGGTCCGTCAACTGGCGCGCCCGTTGATGAAGCGTCTGGCCGACGCCGCGGGCGGGTCAGCTTCGCTGGGCATGCACCACGGCTTGAGCATGGTCTACGTGGAAACCTGCCGCGGTCACGATGCCGTGTCGTTTCGCCCTGACATCGGCGCCTTGCTGCCGCTGCTGCCCTCGGCGATGGGGCGCGCATGGTTGGCGCAGGCGTCGCCCGGCGAGTCGGAACCCGTGCTGGCGGCGTTACGGCAACACGATCCCGCCATCTGGCGACGCCACGCGCCGGATCTGGCACAGGCGCAACGTGATTACGCCGAACACGGGTATTGCGTAGGGCAGGGTGATTGGCATTCGGACGTGCATGCCGTGGCGGTGCCCATGCGCACGCGCGTGGATGGCCAGACGCTGGTTTTCAATTGCGGGGTGCCGGTGACGCGGCTGCGGCCTGGCGATCTGCGTGGCCGGATTGCGCCGCGCCTGCTGACGCTGGTCAAGCGTGTGGAGAAGATGCTGGAGCAGCGCAATGACGCGTGACCTGGACCGCGAACTGACCACCACGCTGGCGCGCGGCATCGATATCCTGACGTGCTTCCGTGCCGACAGGCCGGTGCTGGCCAACAAGGACTTCGCGCAGCAGACCGGCCTGTCGCGTAGCGCGGTGGCGCGACTGACGCACACGCTGGTGACGCTTGGTTTTTTGCAGCGCGAGGGCGAACCGGCACGCTACCGGCTGGGCGCGTCGGTGCTGGCGTTGAGCTACCCCCTGCTCGCCAGCATGCAGATCCGCCAGCTGGCCCGGCCGTTGATGAAGCAGCTGGCCGACCATGCGCGCGGCGCGGTGTCGCTCGTTGTGCGAGACCGCTTGCAGATGGTGTATGTGGAGACGGCCCGCTCCAATGAGGCGCTGCAGACGCGGCCCGACATCGGCGCGTCGCTGCCGCTGCTGTCCAGCGCAGCCGGCAAGGCATGGCTGTCCCGGGTGCCCGACGAGGAACGGGCCGTCGTGCTGAACCAGCTGCGCGTGGCCGATCCAAGACATTACGCGGCGCACTTTCCCAATCTGGCCGCGGCTCGCCGAGATCTGGAACGCAAGGGCTTTTGCGGCAACAACCAGGAATGGCGGCCGGATGCCTACGGGTTCGCGGCGCCGCTGGGACGGCCGTATCAATCGCTGCTGTATGTCTTCAATTGCGGCGTGCCCACGCAGGACGGGCCTCACCGCGAGCGCGCGGGCGACATCGGGCCGCGGCTGGTTGCGTTGGCCCGCGAGACGGAAAGACTGCTTGGACTTGGCTGATCAGTGTTTCCCCGAGGGTTGTGCTTGCGACCCGAAGAACGCCAGGCCAACGCGTTGTGTGCAAATGGCGCGCTGAATCCGGCGTCGGCGCTATCTGGACTGACCAGAATTTGCAGATTGCGCGCGCTGCGGGGATAAAGCGGGAGGGGCAGACGACAGCAAGCCGAGGTCGCCAAATACACCGCGCACAATTTTCATGCGCGCAGCAGCATCTTGGCTTTTCTTGACGTCAACGTTGACCGCGAAATAGAAGACATCTCCCTGCCGCTCCAGATAGCCCACAAGCCAGGCCGTTTGCGTCGCGCCGGCTTCGCCAAATCCGGCCCATCCTGTCTTGCCGCTCAGACGGTAGTCCGGTGTCTGTTCCAGCACGAGCATGTCTTTGGTCAGTTGCACCGTTCGTTCGGACAGGCCCAATTGATTGACGTAGAACCGACGCAAGAATTCCACCTGCTCGTTCGCGGAGATTCTGAGCGAACCGGTTAGCCAAAATTTATCGATGCCGCCGGAAATGTCCCGATTCCCGTAGTTGAATCGGTCAACATAGGCCTGCATACGCTCGGGGCCGATGCGCCTGGCGATTTCCTGGTAATACCAGACGGCAGAGTTTTGTAATGCCGATTCAAGCGTATGGTTTTGCGCCCATGCTGCCGGCCACCACGGCTGGCGAGGTGCGCGCTTGCTGTCCCACTCGATTTCGTAATCTTTGCCTTTCGCTTCACCTGTTTCCAACGCAATGAGCGTATTGGGGATTTTGTAGGTGGAAGCTGGCAGATACCGTTGAGCGGCCCGAGCTTCGTCATGGCGCTGAAACGCTCCGGTCTGGCCGTCAAGAAGGACAAACGTTCCCTCGACCTGCTCCTCTCGAAATCTCGCGCCTATATCGACCTGCGGTAGTTCTGCATGAGCGCCTGCGGGCGCGAGCAACGTCATCAGCAACGGCAAGGCTGCTTTGGCAAAACGACGAAATTTCGACTTCATGTTATCTCCGTGTTTGTCATGCGGGATGCATGCGGCCGCCAGAATATGCGTCTGTCCAATCCGGGCCAATCGGCTCGCCGTAACCGCTGTAACATGGCGGATTGACTCGAAATATCCAAATCGATTTAGGCCGTCCCCTCCTTGTGAACGGCAAGCCTGCGCGGTATCAGTCGGTTTGGCTGCTGTTGAGAGTCTGGTATGCGCAGAAAACCGGTGAGGTGGCGGTACCCGGATCGTCATTGCAGGCTCGGTACCCGGGAAACTCCAACCTTCGCATGATTGTTTCCCGCGCTTTTCGTGATTTCGCAGCGTGGGGGGTCGAGGTGGGTTGGGGAAATTCCATTGACCTCCCTCCCGCACTGCTCAATGCTTCCCGTCGCAGCCAGGGCCCGTTCTGGATGACGCCAGCGCAGGCGGATAGGGTGCTGTGCTGCCGCGGCACGGAGCCTGCAAGCCTGGAACTGGTAGAAAGCTTTCTTGGTCCGAGGGGACATGCGCCCGCGCGCGCAGGCCTTCTGCAATATGTGACCCAGGACGGGGACTACTGGAATCACCTGACGCAGGCCATGCGGCTCGCGCGAGATGGCATGACGACGACGGGTATGAGTTGGGCTGCGAGCTATCGGGCCGCAGACCGGACGGCGCTGGACGACTTTCAGCGAGCGTTGGCCATACTCAAAGAGAGTCTCGCGTGGCGTCGTCACGGCAACGTAAGGCGCAGCGAGGCAGCGTTAAACAGGTTGGACAGAATTCTCCAGTCAGAAGCCGTCGGACCTTCCATGCCGACTTTGTCGGCAATGGCGTCGGTCGCCTCGGCCTGGAATAGCTATGCGCGCGGGGATATCCGGCAATCTCATGCCGGCCTTGACCGTCTCGTGTCAGACCCGTCTCTGTCGCCGGTCATTCGCTACAACCCCCGCGTGCGCTTCGAATACCTGAATTTGCGCGCCTTGCTGCACAAAGGCAGCGCTCTCGAAGACAAGAGTGCCGATCTGGTCTTGAGAATGAATGAGGCGGAGAAGGCGATTTGTGCCTTGTCGGAAGCACTGCAGGCCGCCTACGAGGCGGATTCTGTCGAGGCGGCTCAGGATGTGGCGGCAAATATCGGGTGGACGTTGTGGTTGTTTTGGCAACAGCGACTGCTTGCCGTACTCAACGACCAGGACGTGCATGTAGTCCAAGGATTATCGCTACGCTGGCTGGGGCTATCCGAATGGATATGCGACCGCTTCGGGGTCGGCGGCAGTTCCGTCTGGAATACGGTGTTCGTGCTCCGCATTGCGCGAGGTGGCTGTGACGACAGAAGCGGGGATTTGAAGCGCTTTCAAGCTCAGGCGCCCCTTCCCGTGGACAGAATGCTGGAGGCAGTCAAGCCGTTTGAAGCCGCCTTTTCGCGTGCGAAGGGCTACGAAGACTGGTCGAATGTCGCTGCCTTCACTCTTGAGGAAAATGACGCCGGCCGTGTTTTTTATGGTGCTCATCAAGTGGCCAACCTGCTGCTTGAATTTGTTTGGTATCGCAGCCATGGAAAGGGGCTGAATCATCACGTTTTCGCTGCGGTGGAGCGACTTGCGCACATAGTCCAAGGTTTGGCGCCGGGCCAGCGGCGCTTTTTCAGGGAAAGCCTCAAGGCCTTGCCCATGCCGCTCCAGATTGCCGCAAAGGATGCGACGGCCTCACGCGCCGCCAAGAAGCCGGCATGATTTGCGCTGCCGGCCTTACTTGTCAAAATTCCCGCACCTCATCCACCGCACGATCCAGCGCATCGCGATCCAGCGTGGCCGCGCCTTTACCGGCGTCCTCGATGAGCTTGGCCTGGACAGCGTCCAGGATGCCCATCAGCGCCACATAGATCTGGTCGCGTTCCACCGTTTCGATGAAACCGGTGCGCCGGTCGAGCGCGTTGAAGCCTTCGGTATACGCCCGCACGATCTCGGACAGGGCCGCCATCAACGCTTGCGCATCGGAGGCGTGGGTCACGGCGGCTTTCAGTGCATCGCTGCGGGTCCTGCGGTACAGCGCAGCGGCTTTCTTGGCCTGGGCGGCGGTGATGTGTTCGCTGCCGTCCCATTCGCGAAACGGATTGTCCAGGTTCGCGGCCAGCCATTCGGGCTTGCGGGGCTTGCTGACTTCCAGGTCCAGCCCTGCGGCCGCGGCTTTCTTGTAGTCCTTCTTGGCCTGCGCGAGGATCTCGGCGGGCATGCTTGTGAGCCAGAGCGATTGCAGCTGGGGCCAGGCGTCGGGCCCGGGCAGGCGGCACTCGGCAGGTGGGAACACGTCGTTGATCAGGATCATCGCCAGCTCGCGCAAGGCCGCCAGATGCTCGATGCCGGTGGCCACGCCCGGGGCGCCCCATACATACAGCGAGTGCAGGTGCGGAAAGACACGCGCCACTTCGGCGCAGTCCAGCGTCTTCATGCCGCGCAGCGAGATTGCGCCCAGACGCGTCAAGCCGGCGCCGGACCAGATCGCGTTTTCGCGTTCCAGCCGCAACCACATGCCGTCGTCTTCGGCGTGCACGACCAGGTCGGGATGCACCTCACCGCGCAGCGACAGTGTGTTCAGCCCATCATTCAAATAGAGCTCGCGCACGCCGCTCACGTCAATCGCGACTCGCCCGAACGAGGTGTCGCGCAGGTCGACGACCGGCTCGCCGAAGCTGGCGTATTCCAGTTCGCTGAGAATCGGCTTCGTGCGGGCCCATTCGATCAGCCCGGGCACGGGCGCATCCACGTGCAGCTTGATCAGCAAGGGCATGTCGTCGAACGCCGCGAGCGACGGCGCGGCGAGCAGCGCCTCGCTGTCCAGGCCGCGCATGGCGCGCGTGATCGTGCGGCCCGGCTGCGCCAGCACCACGGTGTTATCGGGCGTATCCGCGTGGGCGGCCGCTTTGAAACGCGCACGGACGCCGGCGTCGATCGCGTTCCAGCGGCGCTGGCTGTAGAGCTTGTCGCCACTGGACCAGCCGCCGGAATACGAGCGCGACTCCTCGGTCACGAGCGGATCGCGCCAGCCCACGTGCTTGGCGTGCGCGGGCACCGGCCCGCTGATCCACGTATGGTCCACGCGGTCGCGCCAGAAGTAGAAATCGAAGTGCGCCGGCCGCATCGCCGCGATGTCGGCGTCCCCGGGCAGCTCGCTGCCCACCCAATCCAGGCTCAGCACCGCGATCTCGGCGTCTGCGCCGTCACCCTTCACATGCGTGATCTGCGAGGCGGTGTAGGCCTGCAGTCGGCGGTTGAACGTGACGTAGATATCGCCGGGCGTGTAAGACATGCGGGGGCATCCGATAGGCTTCAAAGAATGGGCAGTATACGGTTGCGATCTGTCCCCATGGTCGGCGCTCCTGCGCCCTGTCACGCAAGTGCCGCCATCGCAGGCTGGGGGCAACACCCGCCTTGCGCCGCAGGTTAAAAGCATATGTCTGAATCGTATTTGGACTCCTGAGGCCGGCGTGTCCATACTGAGCGGTTTTGGCTGCCGCCGTCGGCCTGCCTTCCTTCATTGCATCGGACGCATCATGAGCACCCTGTCACCCGAAGTACAAGCCGTCCAGGCCTTGGGCCGTGAAGCCGGTGTCGGCACCCCCAACGTGCTGACCACCCCGCTGGATCAAGTGCGCCGGCAGGCGCGCGGCTATCAGATCTGGTTGGCTGGGGACGTGCCCGAGGTCGGGCGGGTGGTGGAGCATCGGCTGGATCATCTGCCGGTGCCGGCGACGTTACGGCTCTACTATCCCGCGGGCTCGGAGGGCAAGGCGCTGCCGCTGTATCTGCATCTGCACGGCGGCGGGTTTGCGCATGGTGATCTGGAAACCCTGGATCGCTGGAAACGCGAGATTGCCAATGAAGCCGGCATCGTGACAGGCGGGTTGGCGTATGCGCTGGCGCCCGAGGCACGATACCCGGTGGCGGTGGAGCAGGTGCTGGGAACGGTGCGCTGGTTGCATGGCAATGCGCCAGCGCTGGGCCTGGATGCCGGACGCCTGAGCCTGGGCGGAGAGTCCGCCGGCGGCAATCTGACGCTGGCCGCGGCGCAACGGCTGCGGGATGCGGGCGAGCCGCTGTTGCGCGCGATTGCGCTGATCTACAGCATGCTGTCGGCGCGCCGTGATACGCCTGCGCAGCAGGAACTGGGCGATGGCCGATTTGGGTTGTCGACCGACAAGCTGGATTGGTTCTGGCGCCAGTATGTGGCCGATGAAGCGCAATTGCAGGATCCTGGCGTCGCGCCGCTCTTGGGCAGCGTGCAGGGTCTGCCGCCCGCCATCCTGCAAGCCGCAGAGCTTGATCCCTTGCTGGACGACACCAAGGACCTGGCGCAGGCGTTGCGCGAGGCGGGCGCGCAGCCGTGGCAGAAAATCTACCCCGGCGTGCCGCACAGCTTCATCAGCATGACCCGCATCCTGCCTCAAGCGCAGGAGGCACGTTCGGATCTGGTGCGGCAGTTGCGACTGCTGCTGGCCTGAGCGCCTTGGTTGACCGTTCCTGATGCCACGACCACAGCGTCGCGGCATCAGGCCGGTGAGGGCGGCGTCTGAATCGGGGCGAGGTCGCGCTTAACTCCGAACCGGCTTGTTCCCGTGAGACACGCTGGGCGTATCGCGGAACAGCGACATGTGCGTGTGCGTCGCCACCCACGGATCGCCGACATTCTCGCGCGCGAACGACACGGTGGCGCGGCCCAGGCGATCGAAGCTCTTGCCGTCCGGGTGATAGCCGATCGAGTCCCACACCGCCGCACCGACGGCAAACAGGCGATCCGGCGACACAAAGGTCTGCACGTCGTCCAGACGCCACAGGAACTTGTCGATGCTGAACCACACGTTGCGCCACTGGTTTTTCTCGGCATGATCGCGGCCATGCACGAAGTTGGTGTACGTGCCGAACGCGACAAAGTCTTCCGCGAACAAGTGGCGCGCCGCCGCGTAATCCACGGCTTGGACATGGTCGGACAGTTCCTTGAACCAGGCGCGCACCGCGTCGGCGTCAGCCGGATCGACAGGGGTCAGAGCTTTAACAGACATGGTTTCTCCATGAAAAATTACGAGGAAATCGGGGCGGCGCCGGGAAACCAGCAAGCCACTTTGTGTTCGCCCGCCATGGCCATCAGCGGCGGCGCTTCCTGGCGGCAACGTTCAACCGCCAGCGGGCAGCGCGGGTGATACCGACAGCCTGACGGCGGGGACATCGGGCTGGGCGGTTCACCCAGCGCGACCGGAAACCTCCGACGGCCATCGCGATGGCGTTCCGGCTCGGGTACGGCAGCCAGCAAACCGCGCGTATAGGGATGCAGCGGCCGGTCATAGACATCATCTCGGCGACCGGTCTCGACGATCTGGCCGGCATACATGATGGCGATGCGATGCGAGATATGCCGCACCACGGCCAGATCGTGCGCGATCAACAGGAAGGATAGTCCCAGTTCCTGTTGCAAGTCCTGGAACAGATTGATGATCTGCGCCCGCACCGACACGTCCAGCGCCGACACCGGTTCATCGGCCACGATCAGCTCGGGCTGGATCGCCAGCGCGCGGGCAATGCCGACGCGCTGGCGCTGACCGCCGGAGAACGCATGCGGATAGCGCTTGGCCGTATCGGCCGGCAGGCCGACCTGCGTGATCAACTGGGCTACACGCGCTTCCAGCGCAGGCCGTCCGGCTGACCAGCCATGCACGATCAAGGGTTCGGCGATCGCATCAATCACGGTGTGCCGCGGATTCAAGCTGGTGGTCGGGTCCTGGAACACGAGCTGCATGTGCCGCCGCAGCTCGCGCAATTGCGCGGTGCTAGCGGTGCTGATGTCTTCCCCCTGAAACCGGATGGAGCCCGAGGTCAATGGCGTGCGGCGCAGGACCGCGCGGCCCAAGGTGGTCTTGCCCGAACCGGATTCGCCTACCAGGCCCAAGGTTTCACCGCGCGCCAGTTCCAGCGACACCCCGTCGACCGCGCGCGCGGTCATGGGCCGGCTGAACCAGCCCGCCGAGCGCACCGGGTAATGCACCCGCAAATCCTCTACCTGCAACAAGGGCGCCGTCATGCCAGCTCCTTCCAGACCGGTGCAAACGGCCGCACACAGGCAGCCAGACGTCCGGGCGACAGCGTCTGCAAAGGCGGCCGCGCGGCGCAGGCCGCATCGGCGCCCGGGCAACGTGGCGCGAAGTCGCAATAGCTGCGGCGCACGCGCGGATCGGGCGGCACGCCGTCGATCGCCGTCATGCGGGGCTGGTTATCCGACAGCCGCGGCGTCGCGCGCAGCAGACCCGCCGTATAGGGATGGGCGGGCTGCTCGAACAAGGCATCGGCATCGCCTACCTCCACCAGACGGCCGGCATACATCACGGCCACGCGGTCGGCTACTTGCGCCACCACGCCCAGATCGTGCGTCACGAGCAGCACCGCCAGTTTGAGGCGGGTTTTCAGTTCGGCCAGCAGTTCCAGGATCTGTGCCTGGATCGTGACATCCAACGCGGTGGTCGGCTCGTCGGCAATCAGGATTTGCGGATCGCAGGCCAGCGCCATGGCGATCAGAATTCGTTGCCGCTGGCCGCCGGAAAACTCATGGGGCAGACGCGCCAGGCGCTCGGCGGGTTTGGGGATGCCGACCTGCTCCAGCAGACTGATGATGCGCGCACGACGCGCTGAGGCACTCAGCGCGGTATGGCGCGCCAGCACTTCATCGATCTGCGTGCCGATGGTCAGGAGCGGATTCAGCGCGCTCATGGGATCTTGAAACACCATGGCGATGCGCCGGCCGCGGATGTCTTCCAGTGCGCGCTCCGGCAAAGCCAGGAGATCCTGGCCGTCAAACACGACGCTGCCGCCAGCCACCCGGCCGGGCAAGGTCGTCAGGCCCATCAATGCCAAGGCGCAGGCGCTCTTGCCGGATCCGCTTTCGCCGACCAGGGCCAGCGTTTCGCCGGCATGCAGATCAAAGGAGACGCGATCGACTGCATTGACGCTGCCCTGGCGGGTCAGGAATTCGACGCTCACGTCACGCACGCTCAACAGGGGTTGCGTTGTCATCGCCCCTCCTTGGCCAGCAGTTTGCGGGCAAAGTCTTTTTCGCGTTCCCGCGGGTCCAGCGCCAGGCGCAGGCGGCTGGCCGCCAGATTGACGCCCAACACGGTCAGCGCGATGGATAGACCGGGAAAGGTCGCCAGCCACCACGCGCTGGTCAGATAGTTGCGGCCGTTGGCCACGTCAAGGCCCCAGGATACGCCCGGCGGTTGCACGCCCACACCCAGAAACGACAGGGCCGCCTCGGCCAGCACGACGCGGGCAAACTCCAGCACCATCAAGGTGATCAGCGGCGCGGCCAGATTGGGCAGCACATGGCGCAGCAAGATGCGCGCCGGCCGCGCGCCGGCCATCTCGGCGCTTTCGATGTAAGGCAATTGGCGCACCGACAGCACCACGCTGCGGATCTGCCGCGCGTACACCATCCAGCCATTCAGGGCCAGGGCCAGAATCACCGTGCCCGGGCCGGGACCCAGAATCACGAGGATCACCAGCGACAGCAGCAAGCCGGGGAACGCCACATGGATATCAACCCAACGCATCAGTACCGCGTCCACCCGGCCGCCGGCAAAGCCAGCAATCAGGCCCACCAGCACGCCCACGCCGGCCGATATCGCCACCACGGCGGCGCCGATGAAGATCGACAGCCGTGCGCCGTGCAGCACTCGGCTCAGCACGTCGCGGCCCAGGTTGTCCGTGCCCAGCAGATTCGCCAGGCTGCCGCGTTCTTCCCAGGCTGGCGGACGCAGGCGCGCCGACAGCTTGATCGTTGCGGGGTCATACGGCGCCAGCCACGGCAGGATGATGGCGACGGCCGCCAGCGCCAGCAGCAGCACCACGGCCAGAATCCAGCCACGCTGGCGATCCGACAAGGCCCGCCAGCCACGTGCCGCCGGTGCGGACACCGGCACTTCCCACACAGGCGCGCTCATACCGCGATTCTCCGGTCCAGCACCCGATACACGATGTCCAGGCAGAAATTCAGAATCACGATGAGGAAGGCGATGAAGAAGACCACGGCCTGCAGCAGCACCAGATCCTGGCGCTCGATGGCCTGCACCGCCGTCTGGCCAAGCCCCGGCCAGGCGAATACGGTTTCGACCACGACGGTATGGCCGGCTAGCATGGCGGCGAATTCCCAGCCCAGCAGCGCAACCGTCGGCACGGCGGCATTGCGCAAGGCATGCACCAGCACGACGCGCCGCGAGCGCAAACCCTTGGCGCGCGCCGTGCGCACGTATTGCGAATTGAGTTCATCGATCAGCGCCGAGCGCAGCATCATGGCGATACGCCCCAAGGCCGGCAGCGCCAGCGTCATGATGGGCAGAACGGCGCTGGCCGCGGTGTCCGAACCCGATGAGGGCAACCAGTTCAAGGTCACGGCAAACAGCAGGATCAGCAGCAAGCCCAGCCAGAACTGCGGCAGGGACAGGCCGCTCAAGCTCAGAAATACCGAAATCCGATCCGCCCATTGCCCGGGCTTCAGGGCAGCGGCAATGGCCAGCGGCACGCCTAGCAGCACGGCAACGGTCAGCGCGCCGAGGCACAAGGTGAGGGTGCCGGACAGGCGTTCCAGCACGATGTCCACGGCCGGGCGGTGTTGCCAGAGCGAGTCGCCGAACTGAAAGCTGGCGATGTCGCGCAGATAGTGCACGTACTGCAGCCAGATCGGGCCATCCATGCCCAAGGCGCGTGCGAGCACGGCGCGGTCTTCAGCCGAGGCATCAACCGGCAGCATGGCCTGCACCGGGTCGCCGATAAGACGCGTGACGACGAAGACAATCGTCGTCACGCCCACCACCACCAGCAAGCCTTGCAGAAAACGGCCCAGCAAAAAGCGCGGCAAGCCGCGCCCGCCCTGATCAGTCGGTGACACGGAAGTCCTTGAGCGGAATCAGGCCATCGACGCGCGGCGAGAAATCCACGCGCTTGGACAAACCGAAAATCTCGCCGCCATCGAGCAGGAAGACGAGATAGGCCTGATCGCGGCCGATCTGCAGCGCCTTGGAATACAAGGCCTGACGCTTGGCGGGATCGGCTTCCTGGCGCGCGTCTTCGATCAGCTTCTTCAGCTCGGCGTTGTCGTTGGCGGCTGCGACGCCGCCTTCGGCGTAATAGGCGCTGAGCGTGCGATCCGCGTCCAGCAGCTGGTTCGAATGGCTGCTGCTGATCTGCGCTTCGGTCGGCACGCGGTTCTTGTTCAGCGCGTCCAGGTATTCGGCCCATGCCAGTACACGGAAGTTGACCTTCAGGCCCGCGGCCTCCCAGTAGGCGGCAATGGTTTCCGCCAGTTCCTTGTCTTTCAGCCAGCGGCCCGAGGGGGCGTAGAGGTCGATGCTTTTGCCATGGGCGCCGGCGGCTTTCAGCAGCTCGGTCGCCCGCTTGGGATCGTACGGATAGGGCTTGATGGAGGCGTCATAGCCAAACCAGCCCGGCGCCAGCAATTGGCCGTGCGACACAGACGCGTAGCCGCCATAGAGGTCGTTGGCCAGCGCTTCCTTGTCCACCGCGTAGTTCAAGGCCTGGCGCACGCGCACGTCCGCCGTCAGGCCTTTCAGGGCGTTGAGCGACACGAAGGGCAGGTCGGTGCCCTTGAGCGTCACGGCCTTGGCCACGCGCTTGGTGTCTTCCGGCAGCAGATTGGTGATGAAGTCGAAGTCGCCGGCGCGCAGGCCGGACAGGCGCGTTCCGGGTTCGGCGACGAAGCGATAGGTGGCGCGGTCGACATTGCCGACGGCCTTGGGGTTCCAGTAATTCGGATTCTTGGTGAGGACAATGCGATTGCCCTTGGACCATTCCGTCAGCACATAGGGGCCGCTGCCCACCGGCTTCTGGCTCAGGCTGCCATCGGCGGCCGCGGCGGGCGACACGATGGTCAGCCAGGACAGACGCGCGGGCAGCGCCGGATCGGCGCCGTTGGTGTGCACCTTGACGGTCACGGCGTCCACGGCCTCGGCCTGCTTGATGCCAAGAAAGAACGGCCGTTGGCGCGAGGCGGTCTTGGGGTCCACGATGCGGTTGATGCTGGCGGCCACGGCGGCGGCATCCAGGGGCTTGCCGTCGCTGAACTTGAGGTCCGGACGCAGCGTGACCTCCCAGGTCGTCGCGTCGATCTGACGCGGCAGGGCCGTCGCCAATTGCGGCACCAGCTCGCCCGCCGGCGTGCGGGTCAGCAGGGTTTCGAAGATGTTGCGCGAGACGGCGCGCTCGGAGCCATCCTGCGCCGTCTGCGGATCCAGCGTCGAGGGCTCGGTGCCCAGCGCCAACGTGATATCAGCCGCCTGGGCGGCGCTCAGCACCGACGCAGACAGCAGCAAACCCAAAAACTGGTTAAGGCGCATGGCGCACTCCGGATCCATCGTAAATAAGGAAAACGAAGTTTGCCGTCAGAAAATCAAACGTGCCGTTCTAAGGATATGTCGCGGAAATACTTGACTGAAGCGAGCAGGGGCGGGGCACTACGCCGCCCCGGACAGCAACACGGGCAGTTCCCACGCCCGATGCTGCACCGGCTCGCCCAGATACTTTTCCACCTGCACCAGGGCGGTCTGGGCACTGGGGCCCTGCGTCAGCCGCGAGGTCCCGATGTCCGCGGTCAGGGTGTTCGGATTGCCATGCCGGTCCAGAGGGCCGTCGGGATCCGACCAGGCGCCCGTCGCCATGATCACCACGCCGCGCGACAGCCCGTCGTCCAGCACCGCGCCCGCCAGACAGGCGCCACGGTCGTTGAACACCCGCAGCACATCGCCTTCGCTAATGCCGCGCTCGGCCGCATCCAGCGGGTTGATCGCAATGGGTTCATGGCCGGACACCTTGCCGGCGCGCGACAGGCTGGCGGGATCCAGCTGGCTGTGCAGCCGCGTGCGCGGTTGATTGGTCAGCAGGTGCAGCGGCCATTGACTTGCGGTTGGCGCGCCCAGCCATTCGGTCGGCGGCAGCCAGGCCGGATACCCGGGGCAATCGTCGTAGCCATATCCGGCCACCGCTTCGGAATACAGCTCGATCCGCCCGGACTTTGTGTACAGCGGGTTGGCGGCCGGGTCCTGCCGGAAGCGCTCAAACAGCACGTAGGGCGTTTCGGGCGGCGGCACTTCGGCATGCCCGCGCGCCCAGAAGGTGTCGAAGTCAGGCAGTTCCACGCCCCGCGCCTGGCATCCCGCCCGCATGCCGTCATAGACATGCCGGCACCAGCCGGGCACATCGCGCCCCGCCGTGAACGCCTCGCCAAAGCCGGCGCGCCGCGCCAGTTCGGCAAAGATGTCGAAATCGTTGCGCGCCTCGCCCTGCGGCTCCACGGCGCGATGCATGGCGAACACGTAAGGATCGCGCGACGACCCGCCCACGTCCTCGCGCTCCAGCGCCGTCGTGGCGGGCAGCACGATATCCGCGCGCCGGGCCAGCGGTGTCCAGAAGGACTCATGCACGATCACCGTCTCGGGCTTGTTCCAGGCCTGCCGCAAGCGATTCTGGTCCTGATGGTGATGAAACGGATTGCCGCCGGCCCAGTAGATCAGCTTCACGTCCGGGTAGACATGCCGCCCGCCGTTGAACTCGTACTCGGTGCCCGGCGCCAGCAGCATGTCGGCGATGCGTGCGACCGGGATCGCCAGGCCCGAGGGATTCTTGGGCACGGGAATCTCCGGCCCTGGCACCTGTCGACGCGGCTGGCCGATGCCATTCAACGAGGCATGCCCAAAGGCAAAACCGCCGCCGGGCAGACCGATCTGGCCGAGCATGGCCGCCAGTCCGATGACTGCCCAATACGGCTGCTCGCCATGCTGCGCACGTTGCAAGGCCCAGGCGGCCGTCAACAGGCTGCGCTGCTGCGCGGCCTCGCGCGCCAGCGCCACAATGCGGGTTGCCGGAATGCCGGTAATGGCCGCGGCCCACGCCGCATCCTTGGGCTGGCCATCGGTATCGCCGCGCAAATACGCGGCCCAACGGTCAAACCCGGTGCAATGGCTGGCCAGAAATGCTTCGTCGTGAAGATGCTCGGTCAGCAGGGTATGCGCCATGCCCAGCATCAACGCCGTGTCGGTGTTGGGCCGTATCGGCAGCCACTCGGCCGCCATTTCGGCGGGAATGTCGGCCCGGGTGGGGCTGACCACCACCAGCTTGATGCCGCGCCGCTGGGCCTCGCCCAACCATCCAGGCAGGTTGTGCAGGCCCGAGCCGCCTGACGTCACCTGGCTGTTCTTGACCGGAATGCCGCCAAACGCGATCAGCACCCGGGTGTGTTCCAGTACGCTGTCCCAATCGGTCACATCGCCGCTGACGGGCGAGGTGGTGCCGATGACATACGGCAGCAGAAACTGCGCCGCGCCCCAGCTGTAATTGCCGATCTGATCGACGCAGCCGCCGCCCAGGAACAGGAACCGCCGGATCAGGCTGCGCGCATGATGGACCCGCCCGGCCGAGGACCAGCCATACGAGCCGCCAAATATTCCGGCCGCGCCATGCCTGGCGCGCACGCGCGCCAGCTCGCCCGACACGAGGTCGAGCGCGCGGTCCCAGGAAATTTCGATGTAGTCGTCGCCCTCGCGGTCGCGGCGGCCTTCCAGCCAGCCGCGCCGCACCGCGGGACGGCGCACGCGCAGTGGCGAATGCACCATCTCGGGTATGGAATCCAGCATGGGCGAGGGCGCCGGATCCGGCCCAAAAGGCTCGCAGCCGACCAGGCGGCCGGCTTCGGTGATTGCCGTGAAGGCGCCCCAATGCGCGAGCGAGGGGTGACGCGTAGGTGCCATGCGGAAAACTCAGAGTGCGGTTCGATCCTGGATCAGCCTGACCCGGAATCCGGCGCCATGGCTGATGGCTTGATCGTCGAAATCATACTGCGGCGTTTGCAGGCCCGATGCATCACCTTCGCGGGCAGCGCCCGGCAGTGACTTAGAATGGCCGGTCAGGACCGGCAATTTCCGCGCCGATCAGCAGACCGTTCAACAACCGTATGGCAACGACATTCCAGCTGGATACGCTCAAGATTCAGATGAGCGAGGCAGCGCTCCAGCGGCTGGATCTGCATCAGCGCATCCAGCGGGCGCTGCGCGCGCTGATCCTGGACGGCGCGCTGGGACCGCGGGTCAAGCTGCCCGCGACGCGCGGCTTGGCCAAGTCGTTGGGCGTGTCGCGCGACACCGTCGAGAACGCCTACGTGCAATTGCATCGCGATGGCTACATCGTGCGTCGCGAGGGCTCGGGCAGCTATGTGTCCGAGACGGTGGGAATCGAACTGCGGGGCGCGACGCGCAAGCGGACAAGGCTGGAGCGCAAGCCCGGCGCGGCGCAGCCGGGGGCGGGTCTGAGCCGGCGCGGGCGGGCGATCCTCAATAGCGGCGGCGTTTCAGACCAGCAGGTCATCAAGGCGTTCGCCACCGGGCTGCCCGAGACGCGCACGTTTCCCACTGGCGTCTGGGAACGCCTGCAGCGCCAAGTCATGAAGGACAGCCGCAGCCACGTGTTGCTGCATGGCGAACCGCAGGGCGCTGAACCGCTGCGCCGCGCCATCGCTGCCTATCTGAATCTGGAGCGTGGCGCCAAGGTCGTGCCCGAGCAGGTCCTGGTGCTCAGCAGCACCCGGCAAGCGCTCTTCCTGTGCGCGCATCTGCTGGCCGACGCCGACAAGCCCATCCTGATGGAGAACCCCGGTTACTTTGGCGCCCGCAAGTCGTTCGAGGCCGCCGAAACGCGGATCGTGCCGATAGACGTCGATGCGCAGGGCATACGCATGGACCTCCTGCGCGCGGACCGCAGCGGCGCCAGTTGCGTGTATGTGACGCCGTCGCACCAGTATCCGACGGGCGTGACGTTATCGCTGGAACGCAGGCTGGAGCTGATCGGTTGGGCCGCCGACCATGGCAAGTGGATCATCGAGGACGACTACGACAGCGAATTCCATTACGACGGTCTGCCGACCGCTTGCGTGCAGGGCCTGGACCGGCATCAGCGCACCTTGTACCTGGGTACGTTCAGCAAGACGCTGTTCCCCGGCCTGAGGATGGGATACATGGCGCTGCCGCCGGAACTGGTCGACGCCTTTTCACGGGCGCGCAGCATCATGGACGGACACACGCCGCAGATACTGCAGTTGACACTGGCCCGCTTCATGGAAGACGGTCATTACCATTCGCACGTGCGGGCGATGCGCAAGCTGTACGCGGGGCGCCGCGAGGTTCTGCTGGCGTCGCTGGTCAAGCGGCTGGGCCACGTCGTGCAGGCCGTGCGTCCCCCCGGCGGCCTGCAGATCCCGTGCCTGCTCGAGCCGGGTTGGTCCGAGGAAAGGACCCTGCTTCTGGCAGAGCGCGCCGGCCTGCGCCTGCCCGGCCTCAGCCGGCTGTATGCCGGGCCGTACAAGCAGCCGGGCTGGCTGTTGGGCTATGCGTCGTTGACGGCCTACGAGATCGAGGATGCCGTGCTGAGTCTGGAGAAGGCGCTGTCAAGAGCCTGACCTGCCTTGAAGGGGCTGCATGGCGCGCCGTGCCTGAGGACCGCCGTGCATCAGCAGATGCGCAGTCAGGCCGGCCACCAGGCCCCAGAATGCGCCGCCCACGCCCAGCAGCGTGACGTTCGCGGCGGTGGCCAGGAAGGTGATGAGCGCTGTCTCACGCGTGTGCGCGTCGGCCATGGCGTTGGCCAGGCTGCCGCCAATCGCGCCAAGCAAGGCAAGGCCGGCCAGCGTGGTGATGAATGCCTTGGGCAGCACCATGAACAGTGTCGCCAACGTAACGCCGAAGGTGCCGACCAGAATGTAGAACGCACCGCAGGCTAGACCCGCGACGTAACGCTTGGCGGGATCTTCATGGGCGTCCTTGCCGGTGCAGATGGCGGCGGTGATTGCCGCGACATTGAATGCGTGCGCGCCGAAAGGCGCCATGACGAGCGAGCCCAGTCCCGTCACGGTCAGGATCGGATTCGCGCTGGTCCGGTAGCCATCGTTGCGCAGCACCAGCATGCCGGGCATGTACTGACCGGTGAGGGTGATGATGAAAAGGGGCAGGGCAACGCCCAGCGCGGCCTGCAGCGAGAAGGCGGGCATTTCGAACACGGGCGCCGCCAGGCGCAGATGGACCGCCGAGAAGTCGATCCGGCCCTGCGCGACGAGCAATGCGAGGCCGATGGCCAGGATGCCGATCACGGCGAAGCGCGAGGAGAAGCGCTTGAGCAGCGCGTAGGACACCACCAGCACGATCACCAGCAGGGGGTCGGCGCTGGCGCCGCCAAAGGCATTGACGCCAAACTGCAGCAGGATGCCCGCCAGCAGACCGGCGGCGATGCCCCCCGGGATCCTGCGCACAAGGTTTTCGAATGCACCCGACAGTCCCAGCACGATGAAACCCAGCGCCGACAACATGTATGCGCCGATGACTTCCTGATAAGGCGTGAACGGCATGACCGTGGCCAGGAACGCGGCGCCGGGCGTGGACCACGCCGTAATGATGGGCGCCTTGTAGCGCCAACTGAGCAACGCGCCGGTCACGCCCACCCCGATGGAAACCGCCCACACCCAGGAGGTGGTCTGCGCCGGCGACAAGTGGGCCAGCTCTGCCGCCTGAAACACCAGGACAAAGGTGCCGCCGTAGTTCACCAAGACCGATATCAGGGCCGCGACGGTGGGGGATAGGAAATCGGCGAGTCGGATATCCGCCCGAGGTGCTGTCATGAATCACTCCGCATTCAAGGGGCGCCCGGCCGCAGGCCGGACTTGAACGGGGAGTCTATGGGGAGCGTGGCGGGTTGATACCTGCCACATCCCGCCAGGCGGGCAGACCGCTTCTGAAGTGGAACCTTTCTTAAAGTTCGTCCAGGCGTGCCAAGGTCAGCGCCGCGTGCTGGCGCAACGCCGTCTGCGCGTCCTCGGGCATGTCCCGCCAGCGTTGGTACACCATGGCCAGGCGCCGGTTGTCCTCGAGCTGCGGTTGATGGCGAGCAAAGAAATCCCAGTACAGCGCGTTGAACGGACAGGCGCGCTCGCCCGTCTTCTGCTTCCTGTCGTACGAGCATCCACGGCAGTAATCGCTCATGCGGTCGATGTAGGACGCACTGCCGGCATAGGGTTTCGTGCCCAGCAGACCACCGTCGGCAAACTGGCTCATGCCAACCGTGTTGGGCAGTTCGACCCATTCGAACGCATCGATGTAAACGCCCAGATACCAACGGTGCACTTCGGCGGGGTCCAGACCGGCCAATAGCGCGAAATTGCCGATGACCATCAGGCGTTGGATATGGTGCGCGTAAGCGTTGTCCAGCGAATTGCCGATGGCGTCGCGCATGCAGCGCATGGTGGTCTTTCCGGTCCAGAACCACGTCGGCAGCGGGCGTGTGTGCGCCAAGGCGTTGCGCGTCTCGTAACCCGGCATGTGCGCCCAGTACACGCCACGCACATATTCGCGCCATCCCAGGATCTGCCGGACGAAGCCCTCGACCGCAGCCAAGGGCGCGCGCCCCGTTTCGTAGGTGGCCTGCGCCTGCCGCACCAGCTCGTCTGGGTGCAGCATCTTGGTGTTCAAGGCGAACGACAACTGCGAGTGAAACAGACGCGGATTGCCCGCGCTCATGGCGTCTTCGTAAGCCCCGAAGTTTGGAAGCGTGTGCTGGATGAAATGATCCAGCCACGCCAACGCCTGCGTGCGATTCAACGGCCAGCGGAACTGATCGGCTTGCGGATTTCCAAAGCTTCGCACGCCTGCCTGACACACCGTTTCCCACAACGCGCGATGGTCATGCTCTGGCCGCGCGTCCGGCGGCAGCGGCGGCGTGCCGGGCCAGGACTTGCGGTTGTCGTGGTCAAAGTTCCATCGGCCGCCCGCGGGCGCGCCCGATTCGTCCACGAGCACGCCATGGCGCTGGCGCATATGACGGTAGAACGTCTCCATGAGCCAGTTCTTGCGTGAACCGAAGAACTTGGCCACCTGGTCACGCGTCGTGTAGAAATGCTCGCTGTCGGCTTCCCGGACAGAGAATGCTTGCGACGCACTCCAGGCGCCAAGGACTTCACTGACGCGCCACTCATCGGGCTGCTGGTAGTCCAGTTCTCGGGCGCCATAGTGGGCCATCAACGCTGCCAGATTCTGGGTGATGTCCTGCCGATTGCTGGGATTGTCGATGGCGACATACCGCACGCGATGTCCCGCCTCGCGCAGATGTCGTGCGAAGTCGCGCATGGCGGCGAATATCGCCAGGATTTTTTGCGCGTGGTGCAACACGTAGTCCGTCTCTTGACGCACTTCCATCAGCACATACACGACGTTCGGGTCGGTCCGGGCGAACCAGCTGTGCAACGGGTTCAGCTGGTCGCCGAGAATCAGGCGCAGGGTGTGCGCGCTTGCGCGCTCGGATGTCATGGCGCGCGGCCCCGCATCAGGAGGCAGGTTCAAGTGGCGGCTGTTCGCGATCCTGGCTGACCCAGATGAATGCGTCGGTGTCCAGGCCCAACGCCTTGGCGCGGCGCAGGATGTCGTCGCGCGTATCGTGGCCAAGCGTCTTTTCACGCGCGAGAATCCAGGCGTAGCTGCGATCCGGGCCAACGACGAGGGCCCAGCGATAATCCGGGTCCAATGCGGCCACATGGTAGCCGCTATAGAAGGGGCCGAAGAACGACACTTTCAGCGATGCCACCGACGGGTCACCGGTGAAGCGGGCTCGCCCCTGCGCCGAACGCCAATCGCCTTGCGAACCCTTGGCCGGGTCGAACCCGCGGTTGACGACGCGCACGGTGCCGTCATTCTGCAGCGTGTAGTGAGCGGTGACGTCCGTCATGCCGCGTTCGAAGCTGTGGTCCAGCCGTGCGATTTCAAACCAGCGTCCTTCATAACGATGCACGTCGAAGGCGCCAACGGGTGTCACGCCTTTGGGCGGCGTCGTCGCGGCACAGCCATACAACGTCAAACCCAACAGTCCCAAGGCCAGCCACGGCGCGACGCGCCGCAACGGGTGGATGAAACGACGACCGGCTTCTGCATGACGCATGAAAAACCTCCGCTGAATTTGAGTCTCGGAAATTATATTTGCGGGGGTCTGCGCCCTTGGTTCCAGTTCGGAAAGAAAGGAAACAATTCATGGGCGTCGGGCCGGCTTCAGTACCGTACCTATGCCGGCGTCGATTCAGGCGGGCCGGCGCTACATCACCTTTACCGCGCGGCCGATGAACTGAATCGGGCCGGTCGGCTTGCCGATGGGTGAGCCGGTGGCCGGTTCCAGCGTCAGTTCGAACAGTTGGTTCGGTTCCAGCGGCGGCAGCTTGTCCAGCGGGATGCGCACGGGTTCGCCGGGTTTGACCAGGCCCAGCGACACCGGGCCGGCCCAGCCGTCGGCCTTGGTCCAGAACTCCAGCGCACGATCGGCCGGCACCTGCATGGCCGCGATCGGCACCAGTTGCACTTCCCGCTGACCGGCACTGGCCTGCACGACCCAGCCCGGCGTTTGCGACTGGGGCGCGACCAGCACCACCATGTACTGCACGGGACCCGGCGCGGGCGCGGGCCGCAGCGCAAGTGTGCCAGCCAGCACCAGGGCGGCAGCCAGGCCGCTGGCGGCCGCACCGCGCCAGAAGAACAGGCTGTCCCACCAACCCGGGCGCGCCGGTTGCGCGGCTTGCCGGGCCGCGCGCTGGCGGTCCAGCGTATCCGCAATGCGTGGCCATAGGCCTGGCGACGGCTTGATCGGCTGGGCCAGGCTGCTGAGCGGCAGCAGGCGTTCTTCCCAGCGGTCGACGGCGGCGCGCAGTGCGGCATCGTGCGGCAGGCGGGCGTTGACGTCGCGCCGGCGTGCAGCGGGCAAGGTGCCCAGCACGTATTCGCCGGCCAGTTCGTCCAGGTTGTCGGGGGAAGGGGACGGGGCGCTCATGCCAGGCATTCCTTCAGCGCTTTCAGGCTGCGCTTGATCCAGGCTTTGACGGTGCCCAGCGGCGCGCCCAAACGCTGCGCGATTTCACTGTGCGACAGGCCTTCCACGTAGGCATGCAGCACACAATTGCGGCGCACGGGTTCCAGTTGTTCGAGGCACGGGCCGATGCGGCCGGCGCTGTCGCGCCAGTCGAACGCGTCCCGCGTGTCGTGCCAGGCGTCCATTGCGTCGCGAGCATCCAGTGCGGCGGCGGTGTCGTCGTCGACGGCGGCTTCGTGGCGGCCGTCTCGCACGGCGTTCAGCGCCAGGTTGCGCGCGACGCTGTAGATCCAGCCGCGGGCAGAGCCACGCGTGGCGTCGAAGCTGTCGGCGCGGTTCCAGATATTGACGAAGGCGTCGTGCACGATGTCTTCGGCCCGGGCGCGGTCACGCACGATGCGCTGGGCAACCCCCAGCAGCCGCGGGCCTTCGTGCCGGTACAGGGCCTCCAGCGCGGAACGACGCCCTGCGGCGCACTGCGCCAAGGCCGCTTCGTAATCGAAATCCGGAACAGGTCGGTTCGGCATGCACGCAGGTTCAGGGATGAAGGGCACGGACCGGACGGGCAAGCCCCGGCGGCGGCGAATCCTGGCACATGGTACCGGACTCCCGCCGCCCCGGCTCACCGGGCGTTAGTTGGCCTTCCAGAAGATGTAGTCGGCCTGGTAAGACACCTGGCTGCGTTCGCCGGCCTTCGTGCAAGGCGTCTGCGGCGCCACGCCGCCCTTGAGCGCCGTGCGCTGGATATACGTGACGCCGGTCAGGGCGCCGGCGCCCATGGCGGGATTGGCCTTGACCAGTTGATAGGGCAGGTTGCCCGCGCCGGCTGGCGCCACGGCGACCTGCGTGCCGGTCAGCTTGGAGCCGTCCGCGGCTTCCCAGGTGGCGGGCGGGCCATAGTAGGTGCCGACCTGTTTGCCCTGGCGGTCCTTCAGCACTGCCTTCGGACCGGCGAACACCCATTCCATCTGGTCCTTGGCGTCGGCCTTGGCGCGGCATTCATAGGTGATGTCGCCCGTGCCCACGGTTTCCCATGCCACTTTGTGGCCGGCGGGCACCTGAACAGAAGCGGGCAGGGCGTCTTGCGAGGCGGCCAGCGCCGGGGAGGTGTGCAGCATGCCGCAAGCGGCCAGCATTGCGGCCGCGAAAAGGCCGTTGGCGGGGGTGTGGCGAGTCATCATGAGCGGTCTCCTGCGCAGTAAAACGCTGCGGATACGGCGCACGGAATGCGCGCCGTTGCAGGTACTACACGCGGGAGCCGCAGTTGGATGCAGGCCGCGGAAAATAATTCGCGGCCTGGACTTGCCTGTATCATCCGCTGCAAGACATCCGTCCCCCGCGCGGCGCCTTTGTCGTCGCGCGGCCTGAATGCCAGTGACCCCGGATAGCCGCCATGCCCGATCCGCTTCGTCTGCAGGCTTTGATACAGGAGTGCGCTCGCGGCCGGGAGTCCGCGCTGGCGGAACTGTATCGTCAGACTTCCCCGCATCTGTTCGCGCTCGCGGTACGTATATTGCGGAGAAGCGACTGGGCAGAGGAAGTCCTCCAGGACAGCTTCATCAATATCTGGCGCAATGCCGCCCGCTATTCATCGGAGCAGAGCCAAGTCATGACCTGGATGACGCGCATCGTGCGCAACCGTTGCATCGACATGCTCCGCCGGCCGGACCTGGAACGCCCCGACGCCGACGGCGCATTGACGCAGGCCTGGGCCGATGACGCGCCCGGCCCGTTCGAACGCTTGCAACGCGACCAGGACGGCCAGCGTCTGGCGGACTGCCTGAAACAGCTCGAAGGTCAGCAACGCGTGGCCATCGCGCTGTCCTTTTTTGACGACCTCAGCCACAGCGAGATCGCCCGCCGTCTCGAGGCCCCGCTGGGCACGATCAAGAGCTGGGTGCGGCGCGGCATGGACCGGCTCAAGAGGTGTCTGTCATGAACTACACCAATCCTCAACTGCGCGAGCGGCTTGCCGCGGACTACGTGGCCGGCGCCATGCGCGGGGGCGCACGCCGCCGCTTCGAGGGCTTGATGGCCGCCGACGCCAACCTGCGCCGCCAGGTGCGCGATTGGGAGAACGACATCTACCCCCTGTTGTGGTCGCTGCCGGCCCGGGTGCCGCCGCGCCGCGTGTGGCGCGCCATTGAATCGCGCCTGAAGCCGGGGGGCGGCCGTGGCTGGCAGGGCCTGGCATTCTGGCGCGTGGTCAGCGGCGCGCTGGCGGCCCTGCTGGTGGCAGGGGTGGCGATCTACCCGATGCAGGTTGACCGCGCCGCGCGCACGCAGCTGATGGCGGTGCTGCAGAGCCCTGAGGCGCAGGCCATGCTGGTGGTGCGCGCCGACGAACGGGGTGGCCTGCACGTGCATGCCTTGCAGGATCTGGCCTCGCGCGCCGACGGCAAGGCCCTGGAGCTCTGGGTGATTCCGCCGGGACAGGCGCCGATATCCGTCGGGGTGGTGGCCCCCGATGGCCAGACGGCGCTGCCGCGCGCCCAAGGCCTGGAAGGCGGGCAGACCCTGGCCATCACGCTCGAGCCACCGGGCGGATCGCCGTCGGGCAAGCCCACCGGACCGGTCATCATGAAGGGCGACGTGCTCAAGATCTGAGCCGCTTATCAACCGAAGGTCGCGCGCTTGCCGCGGCCCGCTCCTCATCAGGGTTTCCACCTACGCATCCGATGCTGTGCCGGGACCGTATATCCCCATACGTTTCCCACAGGACAGCATGATGCGCTCCATTCTTACCGGCTGGACCGCTTCGATGCGGCGCTGGGTCGATACGCAGGCGCAGGACGCGCCGGGCGGCGATCCCGATCGCATCGACTGGACCCGCGCCTTGCCTTTCGCCTTGTTGCACGCCGGCTGCCTGGGTGTGCTGTGGACCGGCGTGTCGCCGGTTGCGCTGGCGCTGGCGGGGGCGCTCTACGCGGTGCGGATGTTCGCCCTGACCGGCTTCTATCACCGCTACTTCTCGCATCGCACATTCCGCACGTCGCGGGGCATGCAGTGGGTGTTCGCCGTGCTGGGAGCATCGTGCGCGCAGCGCGGTCCGCTGTGGTGGGCGGCCCACCATCGGCACCACCATCGCCATGCCGACGATGCGCATGACCTGCATTCTCCGCGCCATCACGGCTTCTGGTGGAGCCACATGGGCTGGTTCCTGACGCGCCGCGCCTTCGCCACCGACCTTGCGCGCGTGCCGGATCTGCGCGGCTACCCCGAACTTCGCTGGCTCGACCGCTTCGACGCCGCGGTGCCGCTGGCGCTGGCGTCGGGGTGCTACGGATTGGGGGCGCTGTTGGCGCGCGTGGCGCCCGGCCTGGGCACGGACGGGCCGCAGATGCTGGTGTGGGGCTTCTTCATCTCCACCGTGGCCCTGTTCCACGCCACCGTCACTATCAACTCGCTGGCGCACCGCTACGGCAAGCGGCGCTATGACACCACCGATGACAGCCGCAACAACGCCTGGCTTGCGCTGCTGACGTTCGGTGAAGGCTGGCACAACAACCATCACTTCTATCCGGGATCGGCGCGCCAGGGATTTCGTGCGCGCGAGATCGACATCACCTGGTACGGCCTGCGCCTGCTGGCCGCCACCGGCCTCATCTGGGACCTGAAGGCGGTGCCGGATTGGGCGCTGGCCGCTGCCAAGGAGTGAGCATGCGCATCGCCATCATCGGTTCGGGCATCGCGGGACTGGTCTGCGCCTGGAAGCTGGGCCGCGACCACGATGTCACGCTGTACGAGGCCAACGACTATCTGGGCGGGCATACGCATACGCACAGGGTCGAACAGGGCGGCCGGCGCTATGCGGTCGATAGCGGATTCATCGTCCACAACCCGCTCAATTACCCGAATTTCACGGCGCTGCTGGAGGAATTGGGCGTGGCGTCGCAGCCCACCACCATGAGCTTTTCGGTGCACAAGGAAGCGGACCGCCTTGCCTATAACGCCGCCTCGCTGGACACGCTGTTCTGCCAGCGGCGCAACCTGCTGTCGCCGCGATTCCTGGGCATGGTGCGCGACCTGATCCGCTTCTACCGCGAGGCGCCCGCGCTGCTGCGCGCGCCGGAGCCGGGGCCTACGTTGGGCGAATACCTGGCGCAACACCGTTACGGTGAGGCGTTCCGCACCGACCACCTGATTCCGATGGCATCGGCGCTGTGGTCATCGCCGGCCTCGCGCATCCTGGCGTTTCCGGCGCGATACCTGGTGCGGTTCATGGCGAACCACCAGATGCTGCGCCTGAGCGGCCGGCCCCAGTGGCGCGTGGTGCAGGGCGGATCGCGCCGCTACATCGACGCCATGCGCCGGCAGTGGACAGTGCGCGAGCGGCTGAACTGCGCCGTGCGCGCCGTCCGGCGCCTGCCGGGCGGCGTGCAGGTGATGACGCCCGATGGCCAGGACCACCATGACGAAGTGATCTTCGCCTGCCACAGTGACCAGGCCCTGGCGCTGCTGGCCGACCCGACGCCGCAGGAACGCGAGGTCCTCGGCGCCATCACCTACCAGGACAACGACGTGGTGCTGCACACCGACCCGCGCCTGTTGCCGCGCCAGCGCAAGGCCTGGGCCGCCTGGAACGCCTATGTGCCGGCCGATCCGGACGCGCCGTGTTCGGTCAGTTATTGCATGAACCTGCTGCAGGGCATCAGGTCGCCGCAGCCTTTCATCGTGACGCTGAATCGCAGCGATGCCATCAATCCGGACACGGTGCTGGCGCGCATGCGCTATCACCACCCCGTGTACACCCACGAGTCCGTGGCCGCGCAGTCGCGCCGCGCGGACATATCGGGTCGCCGGCGCAGCTGGTACGCCGGCGCCTATTGGGGCTGGGGCTTTCATGAAGACGGCGTGGCGAGCGCGCTGGACGTGGTGCGCGGCATCCTGGAACAGCCGCGGGTGTGGGAGAGGGAGGCGGCATGATCCAGCAAAGCGCCGTCTACGAGGGGCGGGTGACTCACCGGCGCCACCATCCGCACGCGCATGGCTTCGGCTACCGCATGGCGCAGCTTTACCTGGACTTGGACGAGATCGACCGCGTGTTCCAGGATCGCTGGTTGTGGTCGGTGGAGCGGCCCAATCTGGCGCAGTGGCGAAGGGCCGATTATCTCGACGCCAGCGAAGGCCTGCCGCTGGCGCAGGCGGTTCGGCAACGCCTGCGGGCGCATCTGGGAGACGTGCCGGACGGGCCGATCCGGCTGCTGGCGCACCCCCGTTACGCCGGCTACGTCTTCAATCCGGTGAGCTTTTATTACTGCTTTGACGCGGATGGCCAGACGCTGGCGGCCATCGTGGCCGAGATCACCAATACGCCGTGGAAGCAGCGCCATTGCGTGGTGCTGCCGGCCACCGCCGCCCAGCGCGAGGGCGACGCCCTGGCCTGGCGCTTCGACAAGCGCTTCCATGTATCGCCATTTCTGCCGATGGATTGCGCCTATGACTGGCGCTTCAACCTGCCCGGCGACGACCTGCGGGTGCACATGCGGGTCAGCCGGGCGGGCGTGGCGCAGTTTGACGCGCGTCTGGCTCTGCAACGCCGCACGCTGGACGGCGCCGCGCTGGCGCGCCTGCTGTGGCGCTACCCGTTGATGACGCTGCAAGTCGTCGGCGCCATTCATTGGCAGGCGCTACGCCTCTGGCTCAAGCGCAATCCCGTCTACGACCATCCCCGCACGCCCAACGGAGAACCGCGATGAAACCCATGACGCCCTCGGAACATGCCTCGGTCGCGGCCAGCCGCCGCGCCAGTCCGCTCGAGCGGCTGTTGCGCCAGCGCCTGTTGGCCAGCCTGGCGGCACTGGACCACGGCCGGCTGCTGATCGAAGACGGGCTGGGCAGCGTCACGCTGGGCCGCGGCGAGCCGTGCGTGCGCCTGACGGTCAGTGACCTGGGCTTTTACCGGCTGGTGGCCGCGCAAGGCAGCGTCGGCGCGGGCGAAGCCTACGGCGACGGCCTGTGGCGCTGCGACGACCTGGTCGGACTGGTGCGCCTGTTGGTGCGCAACCGCGACACGCTGGACGCCATGGAGTCGGGGCTGGCGCGGCTGGCCGGCTGGGCGTTGCGGCGCTGGCATGCCGGCAACCGCAATACCCGCGATGGCAGCCGCCGCAACATCGCCGCCCACTACGATCTGGGCAATCCGTTCTTTGCGTTGTTCCTGTCGGACGATCTGATGTATTCGGCGGCGTTGTGGGCCGACGGCGATGACACGCTGGAGGCGGCGTCCCATCGCAAGCTGGAGACGATCTGCCGCAAGCTGGCGCTGCGTCCCTCGGATCGCGTGGTGGAGATCGGCAGCGGCTGGGGCGGCTTGGCCATCCACGCGGCGCGTCATTACGGCTGCCACGTCACCACCGCCACGCTCTCGCGCGAGCAGCATGACCTGGCGGTCGAGCGGGTGCGCGCCGCCGGCCTGCAAGATCGGGTCAGCGTCGTGCTGCGGGACTATCGCGATCTGCAAGGCCAGTACGACAAGGTGGTGTCGGTGGAAATGATCGAAGCCGTTGGCGCGAATTTCCTGGAGGCCTATTTCGCCAAGGTCGCCAGCCTGCTCAGCCCGCATGGCCGCGCGCTGATTCAAGCCATCACCATCGAGGATCACCGCTATGCGCAGGCGCTGGCCGCGGTGGATTTCATCAAGCGCCACATATTCCCGGGCAGCTTCATTCCGTCCATCGATGCCATGCTGCGCGCCAAGACCCGCGCCTGCGATCTGGCGTTGGTGCACCTGGAGGACTTCGGTCTGTCGTACGCGCGCACGCTGCAAGTCTGGCGCGAGCGCTTCCTGGCGCGGCAGCCCGAGGTGCGGGCGCAGGGCTTTGACGCACGGTTCTGCCGCTTGTGGGAGTTCTACCTGGCGTACTGCGAAGGCGGCTTTCGCGAACGCTCCATCGGCGTTGCACACCTGCTGCTGACGCATCCGCAGGCGCGCCCCGAGGGCGAGCGCTGGGTGCGGGAGGCGCCATGACGATCTGGCAACAATGGTTCTGCATCGCGCTGGGCATGATCGGCGCCATGACGTTGGCCTGGCGCTGGCAGCGCCGCCGCGCCAACGCCGGCATCGTCGACGTGGTGTGGGCGCTGGGCATGGGCGCGGCGGCATTGCTGATCGCCGCCACTGGCGCGGGCAGTCTTGCCGCCAGGCTCGCCCTGGCATTGATGGCTGGGGTGTGGTCGTTGCGGCTGGCATGGCATCTGTGGCGGCGCGTGCGCACTGGCGAGGACGGCCGTTATCGTGCGCTGCGCGAGCACTGGCAGGGCCACCAGGGCAAGTTCTTCGGCCTGTTCATGTTCCAGGCCGGGCTGGTGATGCTGTTCTGCCTGCCCTTCCTGGCGGCGGGCGCCAGCCCGGCGCAGGGCTGGCCCATGGCGCTGGCCCTGTTGATCTGGCTGGCCGCCCTGTCGGGCGAGGTGATCGCCGACCGCCAGCTCGACCGCTTCCGCGACGACCCTGCTCACCGTGGCCTGACCTGCCGGCACGGCGTGTGGCGCTATTCGCGGCATCCGAACTATTTCTTCGAGTGGTGCCATTGGTTCGCCTACGTCGCCCTGGCGTGGGGCTCGCCGCTGGCGTGGATGTCCTGGCTGGGGCCGGTGCTGATGTATGTGTTCCTGCGCTGGATCAGCGGCATTCCGTTCACTGAGCAACAGGCGCTGCGTACGCGCGGCGACGACTATCGCGACTACCAACGCCGCACGCCGGCGTTCTTTCCCTGGTTCCCGAAATCCTGACGAGGCATGCCATGACGACCGCGACGCTGCACGACACTCCTTTGCCCGCCGACCGCCCCGCGCCCGGTCTGCTCGGCCTGGCCGAGCGCGGCCTGTTGCCCGATGGGTTGCTGCGCCTGGGCATGCGGCGCCTCTGCGCCGAGCGTTTGGCGCAGGAGTACGCCGGTGGCATCGAGGTATGGACCGAGCGCGACCGCCAGCTTATCGCCGGCCTGCGCACCAGCGCCGTCGCCATCCACACCGATGCCGCGAACGCCCAGCATTACGAATTGCCGACCGCGTTCTTCCAGCTTTGCCTGGGCGCGCGCATGAAATATTCAAGCTGCCTTTACCCGACCGGCAGCGAATCGCTGGACGAGGCCGAAACCGCCATGCTGCGCCTGTATGGCGAGCGTGCCGAGCTGGCTGACGGCCAGGACATCCTGGAGCTGGGTTGCGGCTGGGGGTCGCTGACGCTGTGGATGGCCGAGCGCTATCCCAACGCGCGCATCACCGCGGTGTCGAACTCGGCCACCCAGCGCCAACACATCGAGGCGCGCTGCCGCGAGCGCGGCTGGTCGCACGTGCGCGTCGTGACCTGCGATGTGAATGTGCTGACGATGCCCGCCGCCGCTTTCGACCGCTGCGTCTCGGTGGAAATGTTCGAGCACATGCGCAACTACGAGGACCTGATGGCGCGCATTGCGCAGTGGCTTCGGCCCGGCGGCAAGCTGTTCGTGCACATCTTCGCGCACCGCGAACGCGCCTACCCGTTCGAGACCGACGGCGCCGGCAACTGGATGGGACGGCACTTTTTTACCGGCGGCATCATGCCGTCGGCGCAGACGCTGCTGCACTTCCAGCAAGACCTGAGACTTGAGGAGCGCTGGTTCCTCGACGGCACGCATTACGCCCGCACCGCCAATCACTGGCTGGCCAACCAGGACGCGAGACGGGAAACAGCGCGGGCGGCGTTGGCAGAAGCTTACGGCCCGTCCTTGGCTCGTTTGTGGCACCAGCGCTGGCGCATGTTCTGGATGGCCTGCGCCGAGCTCTTCGGCTATGACGACGGCCAGCAGTGGGGCGTGGCGCACTACCGCTACACGCGGCCTTGAGGAGAACCTTCATGTTGCGAAACCTGTGTATTGGCGTGACGGCCCTGCTGGCCGGCTGCGCGTCGCCGCCGCCCATGCCGCCGGTGGCTCACGTGGACCTGAACCGTTTCATGGGCGACTGGTATGTGATCGCCCACATTCCCAGTTGGCCCGAGCGCAACGCCTACGACGCCGTGGAAAGCTATCGGTTGCTGCCGGACGGCCGGGTGCAGACGGATTTCCGCTACCGCGATGGCAGCTTCGAGGCGCCCATCGACACCATGCACCCGGTGGCCACCGTGCGGCCCGGCACCGGCAATGCGGTATGGGGCATGCAGTTCATCTGGCCCATCAAGGCCGAGTACGTCATCGCCTATCTGGACGAGTCGTACCAGATCACCATTGTTGGCCGCTCCAAGCGTGATTACGTCTGGATCATGGCCCGGGTGCCGTGCCTGGACGATGCGGTCTATGCCGATCTGCTGAGCAGGGTGACGGCGTTGGGTTATACGGAAGCGCCCCGCAAGGTGCCGCAGCGTTGCGAGCGGTGATTGCGGACGGGTGGGCTCGGCCGCCTTCCCGCCTGCGCTATCCTTCGCTCCAATGCCCATGTCGTGGCGAAGAGGAACGAAGACAATGAGACGCGTGGCGCTGATCTGCATGCTGTTTGCCTCGGTGGCAAGCCAGGCGCAGGAAGTTCGGACCTGGCATTTTTCCGGCGCCGATCTGATCGCCGCCATGGAAGGAAAAATGCCGTCGGAGATTCGCGATGCCTCGCTGGGTCGCCAGTTCTCGTCGGCGTATGCGCAGGCCTATGTGAGCGGGATTGCCGATCAAACGCAAGGAACGCTCTGGTGCACCCGAACGGGTGTGCTGCCGCATGAGTTGATGGACAGGGTGCACAGCTATCTGACTGCGCTGCCCGAGGGGCGTCTGAATGGGAACGCCGGACCGCTGGTGGGCGAGGCGCTGGCGCGGTCGTTTCCTTGCCGTTAAAGCGCGCCGTTGTTGGCGCGCACCAATGCGTTGGCGCCGCCCCGGCAGCATCCTGACCGAAGTGCAACATTGCTGTGCAAAGGCACGCGACCCTGGTAAAAATCCCGAAGCCGAAAAAATCAGAAAACTTATGCGGCCCGTTGTTACGGGTTTGCGCCGAGGGGATGACGATGGGCATGCCGACTGCAAAGCGACCTTTGCGAGCCAGAGCCGCTGCTTTGGGGGGCCTCGAACCGCGTCGTTCGCTGCTGCGTCCACCAGATTGGCGCGAGATGCTCTCCGTCACCGCCGTGGGTCTGGTCATGGCGCAACCCGCCGCCGCGGCGTTGAGTTGCCCATCGGTCGACACCAACCCCTCCAATTCCACCACCTGCACCATTTCGTCCAGCCAGGGCGGGGCCGGCGCGCAGGTCAACGTGGTCAATACGGCCAGCGCCGGCACCGGCGACAACGTCGGCGGCTATGGCGGCAATTACACGGTGATCAATAACGGCGCGGTGTTGCAACCGAGCGCGCCGCAGGGTGGCATCTTTGTTCGCCTGACGGGCGGCGAGGGGTCCAGCGATACCAGCAACAATGCGACGAATGGCGGTAACGGCGGCACGATCACCATCAACAACAACGGCGGGACGATTACCGTCCAGAACTCGCCGACCTCCAGCGCGCAGGGCAGCGGGCCTGGCATCTGGGCGGATTCCGGCGCGCAGTTCGGGATCTATGGCGTCTCGGTCGGCGGCATCGGCGCCAATGCCAACGTCACCGTCATCGGCGGGGGCAATGGCGGCCGGGGGGGCGACGGTTCCGCCGTGACGATCACGAATAGCGGCAACGTCAGCGTCTTGAATCTGCCTTATGGCGGCGTGGGCCTTTACGGCGCCACGATCGGCGGGACGGGCGGGAACCAGGACAATGCGGCCACGGGCGACCAGGTCGGCGGCACCGGGGGCGGTAGCAATATCGTCAACATCGCGAATTCCGGGGTGGTTTCGGTCACCGGTTCAACGTCGCGTTATGCATGGGGCATCGGCGCGGAATCCATCAGCGGCAATGGCGGGCAATACAACGGCAATGGCTCCAGCGGCGGCTCGGTCAATTACTCGAATCCGACGATCATCACCAATACGGGCTCGGTCACCGTGAATGTCAGCGGGACGGCCCTGAGCAGCGTGCGCGGTCTGTACGTCCTGAGCCAGGGCGGCAACGGCATGACCTCCGAGGACGGCAGCGACAACGGCGGCACCGGCGGCCAGTTCGGCGCGATGAGCGTGGTGAACTCGGGCCAGGTGTCCGTGTCCAGCACCTCAACTGTGCAACCCACAAGCCTGTCAAAAGTGTCCGGCGGGATCGTCGTCATCGGGCTGGGCGGCAACGGAGGTATGGGACCGCAGACGATCACCAATACCAGCGGCGAGATCGGTGGATACGGCGGCGGCAATGGCGGCACCACGACGGCCGTCACGCTGAACAGCGGATCGTCGGTCACGACCTCCGGCGATTACGTGCCCGGTGTCAACGTGATCACGCAAGGCGGCAACGGCGGCGCGGGCCGCGAGGACAGCAATGGCGCGGTCGGCGGCAATGGCGGCACGGTGAGCGTCGTCATGAATGGCAATGCCAGCATCCGCACCAATGGCTTGCAGTCCACCGGTATTTCGGCCAGCAGCCTGGGCGGTGCGGGCGGCGGTGTCGAAACCAGCAGCGGCATCATCGACTTCACGCCCGAGAATGCCGGCAGCGGCGGCGCGGGCGGCGCGGTCACGGTCACGACGACCGGCGGTTCCATTCAGACGTTGAACGATTACTCCATCGGCATTCTCGGCCAGTCGATGGGCGGCATCGGCGGCACCACCACGGCCAACTTCGAACTGTTCGGCAACGCGGGCGCGAATGCCGGCATCGGCGGAGCCAGCGGCTCGGTCACGATCAACAGCCAGTCGTCGATCTCGACCACCGGGCAGTCGTCGCACGGGATTTCGGCGCAGGCCATCGGCGGCGGCGGCGGTACTGCGGGCGTCAGCAGCGGCATCGTCGCGTTGGGCGGCGCAGGCGGCACCGCAGTGTCCGGCGGCACGGTCAACGTCAGCCAGTCCGGCGCGCTGACCACCAGCGGGGCGGGTTCGATCGGGATGCTGGGTCAGTCTATCGGTGGCGGCGGTGGGGACGGCGGTGCGGCAAGCGGGGTCGCCGTCATCGGCGGCCAGGGCGGCGGCGGCGGTAACGGCGGCACGTCCACCGTGGGTCTGAGCGGCTACACCCTGAACACGAGCGGCGACCATGCGTACGGCATCGTGTCGCAATCCATCGGCGGCGGCGGCGGGACCGGCGGCGCCGCGTCTTCCTACGACGCCAGCGTCGGGTTTGCCATGTCGGTCGCGGTGGGTGGCACCGGCGGAAGCGGTGGCGCGGGCGGCACCGCAGCGGGCAATGTTTCCAACGCAAGCCTGACGACCGGATCGTCGGGCACCACCAATGGCGACGCGCATGGCGTGGTCGTGCAGTCCATCGGCGGCGGGGGCGGAGCGGGTGGCGCCTCCGTGGCGAAAGCCTTAGCGATCGCCGTGCCCGACGAGGATGCGTCGTTCGGCGTTGCGGTGACCTTTGCGATGGGCGGGTCCGGGGCAAGCGGCGGCGCGGGCGGCACGGCGTCATCGGCCATCAACAATTCGATCCTGACGACCTATGGGGCGAATTCGCAGGGCGTGCTGGTGCAATCCATCGGCGGCGGCGGCGGTCTGGGCGGCAGCGCCTCGGCGCTGTCGACGCTGGTTGGCACGGGCGACTCTGTGGGCGGCACCGTGCAATCGACGATGGGCGGCAGCGGCGGGTCCGGCAGCTACGGCGGCAACGCCACGCTCAGTCTGTCGGGCAGCACCATCACCACGTGGGGCGACTCCGCGAACGCGCTGGTGGTGCAAAGCATCGGCGGGGGCGGGGGCGCGGGCGGCGTGGGCTCGGCCACAGGACGCAGTCCCAATGTGGACGCCAACGTATCCATCACGGCGAACGTGGGCGGCAGCGGCGGCGCAGGCGGGCAGGGCGGCACGGCGGCGCTTACCGTCGATCCATCCAGCACGATCGTCACGCACGGCGACGGCGCGCGCGCGGTGCTGGTGCAGTCCATCGGTGGCGGTGGCGGCGCATCGCAAGGCGGTCAGGTGGGCCTTGCCGTCAACAGCGACAGCGAAGACGGCTCGACCGATGTCAGAGGCACCGTGTCCGTCGGCCGTGGCGGTTCCGGCGGCGGCTACGGTGGCTCGATCAACCTGAACAGCGATGGCAACGTCACCACCCATGGGGCGGATGCGGACGGGCTGCTGGTGCAGAGCATTGGCGGCTCGGGAGGTCTGGGCGGTGCGGTCGGCGGAACCAGCGAGAACAATTCGTCGGAATCGCTGGGCGATTCCGGCACGACGTATCAGTTCAACGTGTCAGTGGGCGGCAACGGCGGCGCCGGGGGCAATGGCGGCGCGATTGGAACCACTTCCAACGCCGCGAGCATCGGCGCTTCCACGAACACGTTCGGGGACTACGCCGACGCTGCCGTGCTGCAATCCATCGGTGGCGGCGGCGGGGCGGGCGGCGCATCGACCGCGTCTTCAAGCATCTCTTCGTCCAACGTGTCGATTTCCGTGGGCGGTTCGGGCGGAAGCGGCGGTGCGGGCAACAGCATCGTGGCGTTCCTGAACGGCAATGGCACCAACAGCTTCAACACGGCCGGCTATGGCGCCATGGGCATCGTCATGCAGTCCATCGGCGGCGGCGGCGGCATGGGCGCCACCGGATCGCCGTTGGCGCACGGCTCGCTGCGCGTCGGGGCCACGGGTGGCGGTGGCGGTGCGGGCGGCGGCATCACGGTGACCAGCGGCAGCTATGCCTCCATCCAGACCACCGGTGACAGCGCGCACGGACTGGTGTTGCAGTCGATTGGCGGTGGCGGCGGCATTGCGATGGCCGGCAGTACGGCATCGGCCGCCAATCCCGGCAGCCAGCAATTCAGCCTGCACGCGGGCAGCAACGGCCTTGGCGGTGCGGGCGGTTCGATCAACGCCTCCACCGGCCTGAACCTGAACACCTATGGCGACCGGGCGATCGGCGTCATCGCGCAGTCGATCGGCGGCGGCGGCGGGATCGTGACGTCCGGCACGGCGACCGGCGTGGGCGCGACGGTGCTGGGCGGCGGCAATGCCAACAGCGGCGCAGTAAACCTGGATCTGCAGTACACCCTGAACACGCATGGCGCCGGCGCACACGGCGTCGTGGCGCAGTCCATCGCAGATGGCGGCGGCATCCTGGGCGACACGACGAAACTCATCACCACGAACTCGGCCGGGTTCCTGCCCACCGCATTCAGTTCCGGTACCGCCGGCAACGTGTCGGTGTCCTACAGCGGACGGCTTTCGACGGCGGGCGCCAATTCCTACGGCATCATCGCGCAGTCGATCGGTGGCGGCGGCGGGCTGGCCGGCGGACCGCAAGGCGGCTTTGCCGGGTCGGTGGGCGGCAGCACGGGCAATGCAGGCAGCGTGACCGTCAACCAGAGCGGGACGCTGAGCGCGACGGGGTCGGACTCGACGGGCATCATGGCGCAAAGCCAGGGCGGTCAAAGCGAACAGAGCGTCACGGTCAACATCAACGGCAGCGTCACGGGCGGCACGAACAGCGGCAAAGGCGTGTGGATACTGGACGGGCGCAACAACGTGGTGAACGTCAATGCGGGCGGTTCGCTCAGTGCGTTGTCCAACACGGCGTTGACGTTCAACGGCGATTCCTCCACGGCGGCGGGATCCTTCCTCACTTTCAACGTCTACGGCACCGTCTCCGGCAATGTGTATTGCGGCAACACGGATTCCTATGACGCCTGCAACTACATCGTGCAGTCGGGCGGTGTGGTCGACGCGGCGGTGTCCTACCAGGCCAACGTCGCCAACTCGGGGCTGGTCGTGATCGGCTCGCCGGGCCAGTTCCAGACGCTGACCGTCAGCGGCGATTTCAAGCAGTCGCAAAGCGGCGTCCTGCGCGCCGACGTGGATTTCGACCAGATGCGCGCGTCGCAGATGGTGGTGCAGGGCAACGGTGACCTGAACGGCAAGGTCGACGTGCTTGCCGCCGCGCTGCTGCCGGACCGCGAGCTGACGGTGCTGACGGTGCAAGGCGATTCCCAAGGCAGTGTGGATGCCGTGGACAGTCCGGTCTTCGATTACGCCACCCGCCAGGTCGGCCAGACCACGCGCATCCGAGTGGCGGGGGCGGACTTCAATGCGCCGTCGATGGACCTGAAGTCCAACCAGCGGCAGGTCGCGGCTCAGCTGCAGCGTATCTGGGATGCCGGCGGAAATTCCGCGCTGGCGCCGCTGTTCGGGCAGTTGGACCAGCTATCGCGGCAGGGCGCGGGCACTTACCGGGACAGCGTGGCCAGCCTGTCGCCGGGCGTGACGGCCGCCCCGGCGGTGCAGTCGGCTGCCAACCTGGGGCAATTCACCGGCGCGATGATGTCGTGTCCCACGTTCACCGGCGTCGATGCGTTTACGGGCGAGCAGAACTGCTTCTGGGGTCAGGTCACGGGCCGCTACACCAACCAGGACGGCAGCAAGGGCACGGCGGGCTTCGATTACGACACGGTGACCTATCAGTTCGGCGGCCAGCGTGAAGTCAGCCCGGGCTGGTTCGTCGGCGGCTCGATGGCCTATGAGAACAGCAAGGTGCGCGCTTCCGACGGCGGCGTGCGCGGCAACGGCGACAGCGGATATGCCGGTGCGGTGGTCAAGCGCGAAGCCGGCCAGTGGGTGTTCTCGGCAGCGGTGGGCGGGGGCTACGGCGGCTATCGCATGGATCGCAACATCGGCATCGCGGGATACCAGGACACGCTGACCAGCCGTCCCGATGTCTATGGCTTCAACGCCCGTCTGCGCGCCGCGCGCACGTTCGCGTTCGACAAGATGTATGTGAAGCCCTACCTGGACTTCGATGCCAGCTATACCCGCATGCCGGGATACAAGGAGTCGGGCTCTAATCCGCTGGCCTTGTCGGTCGACAGCAGCGACCAGTTCATCCTGGGGCTGTCGCCGATGATCGAATTCGGCGGCCGCGCCGAGCTGCCCAACGGCGCCATCCTGCGGCCGTTCGTGTATGCCGGCGTGTCTTTCCTGTCCAAGGACGATTGGACATCGACTGCGCGCCTGCGCGGCGCGCCGGCCGGCACGGGATCGTTCGACACGTCGCTGCCCATCGACAACGTCGTGGGTAAGGTGGGCGCGGGCCTGCATGTGGCGCGGGCCGGCAGCGTGGACTTCCGGCTGCAGTATGACGGCCAGTTTTCGGAGCGGGTGCGCAGCAATAGCGGGACGTTGAAGGTCATGGTGCCGTTCTGACGCGCGGGGCGCCGGGCTTGTCTGCATGAAGCCAGCCATTGCGCGTCAAACTGCCCGCTTCAGATGGGGTACGCTGTCACGCTCGCAAATCCGGGAAGTCTTTGATATGTGGCGCGCGCTTTTCAAAATGTCGTTGACGGTGGGTTGGGGGCTTTGGCTGGCCGCCATGGCGTGGTTCGCATTCGGTATGGCGCGCTACATACCGTCCGCCGACGCGACGCTGACGCCCATCATGCTGATGCCCGGCCAGACGGCGCGGGCCGAGGTTTACCGCATCCGCGAAGCGCCGCTGTGGATGGAGGCGCGATTCGGTGGTCCGATGGGCCGGGACCGGCCTGAATTGGGAGATTCCGCGACGCGCATCGGTGCGCTGGACGCGAAGCCGCGCAACGTCAATCCCGGAGAGCCGGTGCGAATCCGTGTGCGCGATGGCAAGGGGCTGGACATCGCGGTGAGCGCGGCGCCGCGCAGTGGCGCCAGCGCTACGCATTTCTATCGCAAGCTCTGGCCTGAAAGCCATGCCGACGGCGCGCAGCTTGAGACCGCGCCGGGCTTTCCGATGCTGGCGAAGGGGTCGTCGGATCTGACGTTCACGGTGGAAGAGGCCGGACCAGCGCTTCAAGGCGAGCAGATCGAACTGGAGATCAGCGCGCCCATCGGGTTGAAGCGTACGGCGCCAGGGTGGGATGACGTTTCCACCTTCATTTTCTGGCCGTTCTATGCCGCGATTCTGGGCGCGTGGGCGCTGGTATGGGCGGGGCTGACGTGGTGGTATCGCCGACGGAGCCGGCGGACGGCGAAGCGGGCGATTGCCTGAGTTCAAAGCAACAAGGCCCACGCGATTGCGTGGGCCTTGTTGCTTGCCGGGCGGCTGAAATCCCGAATGCCGCCGCGCTTTAGAACCGGTACGACGCTTGCAACTGGAATGTCTGCCCCGACACGTTGCCGGTGTCGAACAGGCGGTCATAGCTGGCGGTCAGGTCCATGGCCTTGCTGACGGGCAGCGTCAGTCCCAGGCCCGCCGAGAACATGCCGCGCGAAGGCGCCACGCCGGGCAGCGTGAAGCCGGTGCCGTCGCTCGCCGTAGCACGGAACTCGCGGTTGGTGTCGAGGGTTTCGTAGGCGTAACCGACGCGGGCCTCGACGACGGCAGGCTTGTCCGACTTCATGCTGAAGGGCAGGCCCACGACGAGTTGCGCATAGGGCTGCAGGCTGTTGAAGTCCTGGGCGCCGACATCCAGGTTCTGGCTGGTCGAACCCGTTTCGCTGAAGCGTTCGGTGTGCAGGTATTGATAGCGCAGGCCGAGACGCGGCGTGATCGAGAGCGGGCCGGCAGCCAGCGGCAGGCTGGCTTGCAGGCCGGCCGTGATCTCCTGGCCGTCCGAGTCGCCCCGGGCCTTGCCCGGGCCGGGGAAGGACCGGCGCGTCTGGAGAAAGTCGTAGGCGGCGCCGACCGTCGCGGCGATGGTGACCGCACCCAGGCGGCGGCTGCCGTAGCCTGCGATGCGCAGGGTGTCGATCTTGCCGCTTGCCTCGTCTTCGGTCACATCGACGTGGCTATAGCCGCCCGCGACGCCCAGCGTCCACGCGCCAACCTGCTGATCCAGGCCGGCCAGAAAACCGTAATGGCGATCCTTGTAGCTGGGCGCGTCGTCGTTGCCGCGCACGTTGACGCTGTTGGAGACGATCTGGGCCCAGGCTTGGCGGCCGGGGCGCGCGCAATTGGCGGGCGTCGCGGCGTCCGCGCAATCCTGGCCCAGGCGTGCGAGCAGCGTGTCGTTCACACGTTGGCCTTCGCGGATGGCGGCCGAGGCGACCGCGCCGAAGATCGTGGCGTTGGTGGGGGCAATGACGACGGTCCCGCCGCCAGTGTCCGTGCCGCCGCCGGTGTCGGTGCCGCCGCCGGTGTCCGTACCGCCGCCGGTATCCGTGCCGCCGCCAGTATCCGTGCCGCTGGCGGCCAGCGTGAGGGTGCTGCCGTCGGCCAGATTCTGCACGCTTTGCGCCAGTTCGGCCGGCGCGTTGCTGGTCACGGACGCGAAACGGCCGGTGACGCTGGCCGCGTCGACGATGCGGAAGGACGTGGCGCTGTAGGTGCCCGGGCCGTACAGCACGTTCAGCGTGCCGGCCAGGGTGGCGGTGCCGCTCACCTTCAGTTGCGAAGCCGTGGTGGGGCTGACGTCGATGAACAGCGTGCCGGTCGGGGACTGCGTGTAATTGCCCAGGATCGTCAGGGTGCCGATGGAGCCGCCCGGGCGCACGACGCCGTCGTTGGTCACATTGCCGCCGATGGAGCCGTGTCCGCGCAGCGTGCCTGCGCTGCCGACGGCCACGTCGCCCAGGATGCCGGCGGTGGGATGCGCGGCATCACCGATCTCCAGCGTACCCGCGGTCACCGAGGTGCCGCCCGAGTAGGTGTTCACGCCGTTCAGGATCAGCATGCCGCTGCCGGTCTTGGCCAGCGCGCCGCTGCCGGTCAGCTTGGAATCGATGATGGCGGTGGCGTTGGCATCGACCTCGATGGCCGAGGTGGCCGCCGTCAGCCCGATGGCGTCGCCGGTGACGCGGTAGCCATCGGTGGAGAACTGCATGCCGTTCACGGCGATTGCGCCGTGGCTGGCGTCGACCGTCACGGTGCCCGCCGCGCCGGCGAACACGGGCCGCACGTCGGTCAGGTCGAGCTGGCCGTTGGCGGCGCCGTCGGTCGAGGTCCAGTTCTTGCCGTTGGCCGTCCAGGTGCCGGAGCCGCCGGCAATCGTGCCGTCGGCCACGGTGTTGGCGCCGTCCCAGTAGTGGGTCTGGGCGTCGGGCGCGATGGTCACGGTCAGCGCGCCGTTCACGTCGCTCAGTTGGGCGAGCAGGCCGTTGTTGGTGGAGACGAACGCCGTGTTGTTGGCATAGGTGCCGGACCCGGTCGGGCGCACGACCGTGTAGGACTGGCCATTGGCCAAACCCGTGCCGCCCAGGCTGATCGCCGCGCTGCTGATGGCCGCCGAGCCGTTCACGTCCAGGTAGCCATAGCTGCTGGTGTCGACGACGTTGAAGGCCAGTCCGCCGCCGGTCTGCGAATAGTCGCCCGTGACGGTGATGGGGTTGTTGATCTGAAGGGTCGCGCCGGTGTTGATGACGGAACGGCCCACCGCAGCGATGTCGTTGTTCAGCAGCAGGTTTCCGCGCGAAAACACCAGGTTTGCACCCGTTACCTTGATGAGGCCTTTGTCGGCCACGCCCAGGCCGCCGCTCGCGCCGGTAAGGGTGCCGAAGACGTTGCCGCTGCCGCCTGCGATGACGAGGGGGATGGCGCTGGCGGAGGTCAGGTCGCCCGCGATGAGGCCGCTGTTGGTGATCGTACTGATATAGCTGTTGCTATCGAGCTGGATCGCCGCATTCCGGCCGGTGATGGTGCCGCTATTGGCGAGCAGGCTTACGCTGCTGGCGCGGGACAGGTAGATGCCGGCATCGAACGACCCGCCCATGGCGCTGCTGGGCGCACCCACGATCAGGCCCGTGTTGGTGATGGTGCCCGCCGTGCTGGCATCCATGAAAATGCCTGCGATGTCGCCAGAGATGGTCCCGGAATTCGTGAGCGTGCCTAACCGGGCGTTGTCCTGAGCCAGGATGCCTAGCTGACCGACGATGGTCCCATCGTTTTGCAGCGTTTCGATGGCGCCATTTTCGGTGACCACGCCGAACCCCGCGAGGAAACCGTCGATCTTGGCGCTTTGCAAGGTGCCGGTGTTGGTCAGGTTGGTGATCGTTCCGCCGTCGTTCCAGATGGCTGCAATCGTCCCTCCGAAGGAACTGTTGCTGCTGATCATCCCGGCATTGCTGATCGTGGCGATGCTGCCCTCATTGAAGATCCCCGCACGTGCGCCGGCGATGGAGCCGCCCGTGTTGTTGACCACGCTGGTGATGCTTCCGGACCCTGTATTCCGGATGCCGGCCACGGTGACGCCCGTTCCGGTGGACCAGATCAAGCCAGTGTTTTGCACCTGAGCCAGAACGGCGTCGTTCTGCATGCCCGCCAGTGTGCCAACGATGGTGCCGAGGTTCGTCAGCGTGCGGCCGGAAATGGTGCCGGAGGCGTGCAGACCGATGTCGGCGCCGGAGAGCGTGCCGGTCCCGGTGATCGTAAAGTTACCGCCCGTCCATTCGATGCAGTCGGTGGAGCCGAAGAGCGTCGTGTTGTTCCCAAATGTGAGGCACCCCGCTGCATGGACCATTCCGGGAAGCAGGCTGGCGGCCACGAGGGAAACACCCGACAGAATTTGCGTCGACCGGGCAGGCGCCGCCCTCGAGCCGGCTCGCGCGGATGCCACGGGAAAAGAAGGTGTACGTTTTTTTCGGTGTTTCAGCTTCAAGGCAAGCTCCCGCCTGGGGCGATTTCGGTTGGAATGTGCGGCAACCGTTGGAGCTATGGACTATCCGCGCGGCCGGTGCCAGGGTATGAGGCTAGACAGGCGGCCTTTTGCTGGGGCGTACTATCTCACCCCGCACATTACTGGCGATGCCGCGGTCTCAAAGGCCGCAATAATGCCGAAATTCAGGCCTTTTTCCGGTTGTCACTGCGGGCGCGCCGGCTTGGGCGCCGGTTGCGCCCGCATGTTCATGCCTGGCCGCGGTGAAACCGGGTTGCCAGCGCCTGCCCCAAGTCGTGCATGACCCGCTTCCAATCGCCCGGCGCGGGCTGGCGAAACAATTGCAGCGACGGATACCAGGGGGAGTCGGACCGCTGCAACAGCCAGCGCCAGTCGGGCAGGAAAGGCAGCAGCACCCAGGCGGGCCGATTCAATGCGCCGGCCAGATGCACGGGCGAGGAGTCGACCGAGACGAGCAGGTCGGCCAGGGACAGGATCGCGGCGGTGTCCTCGAAGTCGGCGATCTCGGCATCCAGCGGCACGATGTTCATGCCGGCCGGGGCCGTGGCGGCCTGGGCAGCGGCAGGGCCTTTCTGGATGGCTAGGTACGTGATGCCGGGCACGGCGAGGGGCGCCATATCCGCCAAGGCAAGAGACCGGTTGGCGTCGTTCGAATGAGTGGGTCTGCCTGCCCAGGCCAGCGCCACCCATGGCCGTGGCAAGCCGGCCAGCCGCTTGCGCCATTTCTCGACGCGCGCCGCATCGGCCGACAGGTAGCCGACCTGGCCCGGCAGGTCGGCCATGCGCAGGCCGATCGCCATGGGCAGGGACATCAGTTCGCAGTGCTGGTCGAACGGCGGGGGTATCTGTCCGCGCGGGAAGGCGTCCGGGCCGACGAGGCGCCGGGCAAAGGACAGCAGGTCGGGATGGACTTCCAGCACGACACGCGCGCCGCTGCGGGTCCGGGCCGCGTCGATCAGGCGCATGAATTGCAGCGTGTCGCCGTACCCCTGCTCGTCATGAATGAGCAGCGTCTGACCCGCGATGCGGCTGCCGTCCCAGCGCGGCCGCTGCACCTTGCGGTCCATCGCCGCGGTATGGGAAAGGCTGTAGCGCCAACGGTATTCCGTCCAGCCGCGCTCGAAATCCCCTTGCAGCAAGCGCGTTTCGGCCAGGTCGAATCGGGCGGACAGGTTGCCGGGCATGGCTGTCGCGAGCATGGCCTGAATGTCAGCGGCTTCCTGAACGCGCCCTTGAAATTTCACTGCCAGACCGAGAAGGCGCCAAAGTACGGCGGGCGCGCCGCGCGGGTCCATGTTCTCGCGCAGTAGCCGCTCGGCTTCGGCGCTCTGTCGCTCAGTCAGCAGATCGCGGACGCGGCGTGCCAAGTCATCCAAGTCTTGCGCCAGCGCAGCGCCTGGGACGGCTGCTGCGCCCGGTGCGCCCCGTGCGCCCGGGTGTGCCCCAACTGGCGCCGCGTCCGTTGACGCCGCCAGCACTTCGGCTGTTGCAGCCTGCAAGCCGCATGCCGTCCGCAAACGCGTGCGCAGTTCAAGCGCCTGCGGGTGGCTGGGTGCGAAGGTCAGCAGCGCTTCGGTCCATTGCATCGCTGTCGCGGGCCGCGACCGCGCCGCTTCGATTTCCGCCAGATTGATGTACGCGTTCGCCAGGCGCGGATTGCATTCGATGGCGCGCTGCCCGGCGTTTGCCGCAGCGTCGTAATCGCCTAGTTCGCGCAGCACGAAGGCTAGATTGCTGTGCGCCTCGGCGTAGTCGCCGCGCAATGCGAGCGCCTGGGTGTAGCGCTGGCGCGCTTCGTCCAGGCGATTCACGCCCGTGTACGCGTTGCCGAGGTTGTTGAGGGCTTCCGGACTGTGCGGTTGAAGTTCCGCCACCCGCTCAAGACAATCGACGCTGTCGGCGTGGCGCCCGGACTCCTGCAGGATGATGCCCAGGTTGTTCCACGCCATGACCAGCCCGGGTTCTCGTTGCGTGGCATGGCGCGCGGCGGCCTCGCCTTCAGCGAGCAGGCCTTGCTGCCGGCAGATTTCGGCCAGGTTGCCGAAGTAGACCGCGGGCGCGGAGTCTGTCTTGCAAGCGTGCCGCAGCAGGTCGAGCGCCAGCGCGGGCTGGCCGTGCGTATGCGCGATCAGGCCCAGCAGATGGGAGGCATCGGCCTGTCCGGGCGACGCGGCCAGAATGCGCCGGCAGAGGATTTCCGCCTGGGCCGCCTGCCCGGCGCTCCAGTGGGCATGGGCCTGTCGCAGGGCTTCAGGCAGGGAAAGCAGCTCGCCTGTCGTCGGCGTGGGCGGTGGGGGCTTGGGGGCCATGGTGAGACCGGCGGCCGCCGCTCAGGGCGGCCTGAAGGGGAATGTGAAGCGCAGATTCTAGTGCCTTCGCGCGGGCTTGCCATCTACGCGCCGCGGCGTATCGTGACCCGCAAGCCCGGGCCGAAGTCGCTTTCCGCATCGCGCATGGCAAAGGCAATGCGCATCCCGTGCGCGTGCGCGATTCGGCGGGCGATGGAGACGCCAAGGCCGCTGCCGGCTTCCTCGTTGCCGGCGGCGCGCAGAAAACGGTCGCCCAGCCGCGGCAACACTTCGGGCGCGACGCCGGGCCCCTGGTCGTCGACGGAGATCTCCGAGGGCGAGAAGGCCAGGCGCACCCGGCCATGGCGCGGGCCGTACCGGATGGCGTTGTCCAGGATGTTTTTCAGCATGATGACCAGAGCGTCGGCATCGCCCGCCATAGGCAGCGGCAGGACGCCCGGCTCGGGCCATTCCACCGCGATGTCCACGTCCCGCCGGTTGGCGATCCAGAGGCAGTCGCTGACGGCCTGCTCGGCCACGGTGCGCCAGTCAACGGAGCCGCCGAAGTCGGTGTGACTGGCATTGTCCAATCGCGCCATTGTGAGCAACTGCGATACCAGCCGGTCCAGCCGCTCCATCCCGCGCGTCACGCTGGTTTGCGCCTCGCGCAGCGCGTCCGGGTCTCGCGTGCGCTGCATCACATCCCATTGCGCCCGCACCGCGGCGAGCGGCGTGCGCAGCTCGTGCGCGGCATCCGCGGTCAGCCGGCGCTCTTGCTCGATCAGCGTACCGACCCGCGCAAGCAAGCCGTTCATGGAAGTCACCAGCGGCGTGAGTTCGCCCGGCACGCCGGACAGCGGCAGGGGCTTGGCCTCGTCCGGGCTGCGTCGTTCCAGTTCGGACGATAGCCTGCGCACGGGGGACATCGCCTGGCGCACCGCGTAGATCAGCAGCCCGATCAGCACCGGCAGGCCCAACAGCCAGGGCAGGATCTGGCCCGCCACGTAGGCGATCACCAGGTCGTCGCGTTCTCCGATGCGCTGTCCCACGGCGACCCGTGTCGGGCCCGATGGATCGTCCAGGTAAAAGAGCCGCCAGGGTTCTCCGTTGACGATGCTTTCCGCAAACCCCTCCCGGTCTTCGTTGCGGGGAAACTGCATGGCTTCGGGATCCAGCACCAGAGGGGCCTGCGCGCCGCGCCATATGGCCACCGAAAGATCGCCAAGACCGGCATCGCCCGCTGTGCCCGATGCGGGCAATTGGGCGCGCGCAGGCTGTGTCTGGGTGGAGGGCGGGATCAGCGCCGATATCGCGATCGTCTGTTGCGCCAGGCGCACCATGTCGGTGTCATAGAGCTCGTTGATTTCGTGGGCGGCGCGCCAGTACGTGCCTGCGATGGTGACGAGCCACGCGAATGGCGCTGCAAGCATTACGGCAATGATCAGGCGGCGTTGCAATGTCATGACTCGGCTTCCACCTGGCCCAGCGCGTAACCCGAACCCCGCACGGTGCGCACGATTTTCGGGTGGATTTTTTTGCGCAGATGGTGCACGAACACCTCAAGCGCATTGCTTTCGAGCTCGGCGTCCCAGTCGTAAAGCTTGTCGCGGATGAAATCGCGCGTCAGCACGCGATTGGGATGCGTGAGGAACAGTTCCAGCAGCAGGGCTTCGCGCGTCGTGAGGTCCACCTTCTGGCCTTTCCAATGCACTTCGTGCAGGGCAGGGTGGTAGTCAAGATCGCCATGACGCCAGACGGGCTCGGGCTTGCCGGCGACGCGCCGCGTCACCGCGCGCAGGCGTGCCGCCAGTTCATCCAGAGTGATGGGTTTGATGAGGTAATCGTCCGCGCCGGCATCCAGGCCCGCGATGCGGCTTGAAACCGCCTCGCGCGCCGTCAGGATGACAACTGGCACGGTGCGGCCATCGCGGCGCCACCGGTTGAGCAGGGAAACGCCGTCTTCTCCCGGCAGCCCGAGATCGAGAACGACGGCGTCGTAATGCACGACGCCGATCGCCTGGTCTCCTTCCCGGCTGCTCGAGAACCAGTCGACGGCATAGCCCAGAAGCCGTAAGCCGGACTTCACGCCATCACCAATGAGGGGGTCATCTTCGATGATGAGAATTCTCATTTGTCGTCTCTCGCTGTGCAGGGCTGAGGTTAGCACCGCGGGGCGGTTAATTTCTCATTAAGGTTCCATGCCTAAGCTGCGCTCCATCGTATCGGGAAAATCAGCTCCTAAGCATGGAATACCGCATGCCCCACAACAAATGTTTCGCCCCGTCCGCCTGGACGGCGATGGCCGCGCAGCCCCGGGCCATGCCCGCAACGCTGCACGTCCACCCCCTCGAGGATCCGATGCGCGCGCGGATCGAGACCTACATTCACCAACGGTATCAACAGCGCTTCGGCGCCCGGCTGACCGAGTGGCTGCCCACGCTGGTCAGCGTGCAGCGCGACGGCGAGATCCTGGCGGCGGCGGGCTATCGCAGCGCGAGCGATCCGCTTTTTCTGGAGCGCTATCTGTCCGCGCCCATCGAGCAATACCTGCGCGATCAAGGCGCGCCTGTTGCGCGCAGTCTCATCGTTGAAGCCGGGCAGTTCGCCGCCGTGCGTCCCGGGGGCGGCAGATTGCTGGTGCCGCTCCTGGCAAGGCATCTGCATGCCGAGGGCTTTGATTGGGCGGTCAGCACGCTCACCATCGAATTGCACCATCTGTTCCGGCGAATGGGGTTGGCGCATCAGCCGATCTCCGCGGCCACCTCGGACCACCTGAACGAAGCCGAGCGCAAGGACTGGGGCAATTACTACGCGCATGCGCCGACGGTTTTCGCGGGGCGGCTCAATGCCATTCTTGGCCGCCTTCCGGAGATGGACGTATGAACGTGTCCGATTTCTTTGCACTGTTGAAAGACCCCGCGCGTGCCCGTGCATTGGCGGTTCAGACGCCGGCCGAGGGGCCGGATTACGCCGCGCTCCTCGCCCGTGTGGACAAGCTTGCCGAAAGCCTAACGGCGCGAGGGGCGACGGTGGTGGCCTCGCTGATGGACAACGGTCTTGAGTGGATCGTGCTGGATCTGGCCTGTCTTCAAGCGGGCGTGGTGCACGTGCCCCTGCCGCTGTTCTTCACGCCGGGCCAGTGGCGCGAAACCCTGGACGCCGCAGGCGTGAACGCCGTCGTCGGACCTGCGTCATTGCAGCCTATGTTGCAGGCGTTCGGTTTTGAGACCGCCGGGCAATGGCAGGGCCACACGGCCCTCTTCCGGCGCGCTTTCGCCAAGGTGCCGTTGCCCGCTGGCACGGCGAAGATCACGTTTACGTCCGGCTCGACCGGCAGTCCGAAAGGCGTGTGCCTGGGCGCGGCCGAGATGCTGGCGGTGGCGAGCGGTCTGGCGGCCGCCACGCGGCCGCTTGGCATTCGCCGCCATTTCACCGCATTGCCCTTGCCGGTTTTGCTGGAGAACATCGCGGGCGTCTACGCGCCACTGATCGAGGGCGCGGCGATTTGCGTCAACCCGTTGAAGGACGTCGGGCTTCAGGGATCGTCGCGCTTCGATCCCGCCGTGTTTCATCAAGGCCTCGTGGCGGGCCGCGCACAAAGCGTCATCGTGTTGCCGCAGATGTTGCGCGCTTACGCGGGCTGGCTAGGGGCGGCAGAAATCCTCGGCCCCGAGGTGCTGCGATTTGTCGCGGTGGGCGGCGCGGCAGTGGGAAGCGATCTGCTGGAAAGCGCTCGTACGCTGGGAATACCCGCTTACGAAGGCTACGGGCTTTCGGAGGCCTGCTCGGTACAGACCCTGAATCTGCCCGGCGCGGACTGTCCCGGGTCGGCGGGCCGCCCCTTGCCGCATGCCCGCGTGCGCGTGGCTGCCGACGGTGAAATCGAAGTGGCCGGCGCGCTGGCGCTGGGATATCTGGGGCAGCCAGCGATGTCGTCGGCATGGCTGCCGACAGGCGACCTGGGCCGCATCGACGACGCCGGATTCCTGCATATCCGCGGTCGCAAGAAAAATGTGCTGATCACCGGATACGGACGCAACGTATCGCCCGAATGGGTCGAGCTGCGCCTGGCGAACCAGCGCGTCATCGCCCATTGCGTCGTGCTGGGCGAAGGCCAGGCGTCGCTGGGCGCCGTGATCTGGCCGCTGGGCAATCCCAGCGACAGCGCCATTCAGGCGTGTGTCGACGAGGTCAACCAGGGGCTACCGGACTATGCCCGCATCGGGTCCTGGATGCGCGCGCGGGCCGAGTTCTCTGCCACCAGCGGCCTGGCGACGGTGAATGGGCGTCCGCGCCGGCAGGCCGTTGCCGAACTACATGCCGATCTCTTTTCCGCGGGTTTCCGCTCAACCGTTGATGTAGACCCATCATGACCTTTTTCGAACAGTTGCTTGATCAGACGCGCGAGGCCCGCGAGGCCCTGGTGGCCACGCCCATCATCCAGGATTGCCTGCGCGGACAGGTCGCGCGGCCCGCCTATGCGGCGTTTCTGCGCGAGGCCTATCACCACGTCAGCCACACCGTGCCCTTGATGCACGCGTGCCGCGCGCGCATGCCGGCACGCCTGGCGTGGATGCTGCCCGCGCTGGATGAATACATCGAGGAGGAGACCGGCCACGATGCCTGGATCCTCAATGACCTGCGTGCGCTGGGACACGATGCGGACGAGGTTCGCCGCGCCGGACCCGGGCCGGACACCGAAATCATGGTGGCCTACGCCTACGACACCATCGCGCGCAAGAATCCGGTGGGATTCTTCGGCATGGTGCACGTGCTGGAGGGCACCAGCGTCACGCTGGCCTTGAACGCCGCCGACCAGATCCAGCGCGCGCTGGCGCTGCCGCCAAACGCCTTCAGCTATCTGCGGTCCCACGGCACGCTGGACCAGGAGCACACCGCGCACTTCGCCGATCTGGTGAACCGCCTGGACGATGGCGCCGACCGGGCCGCCGTGGTCCACGCCGCCAACATGTTCTATGGACTTTATGGGGCGATCTTCCGCGCCCTGCCGCGCTCGTCATCGCAAGGAGAGGTCGCATGAGCCCGCGCGACGCCTCCGTCGTATTGACGGGCGCCGCAGGCGGCCTCGGAAGCGCGATGGCGCGCCGGCTCTTCGACGAAGGCGCGAGCCTGCTGCTGGTCGGCCGCAGCGAAGCGCCCTTGCTGGCGCTGGCGCAGTCGCTGAGCGCCGGGGCGCGCGACCGGTCGCGTGTGGACGCGCTGGTGGTGGATGTGACCACCGACGCCGGCCGCAATGCGGTCATCGATGCCGCCGGCGCCCGCAATGCGAACGTGCTCATCAACAATGCGGCGCTGGCCGCGTTCGGGCCGGCGCAGTCCCTGCAGACCGAAGCGCTGCGCCAGCTTATGGACACGAATGTCGTCGCGCCCATGATGCTGACTGCCGGCATGCTGCCGCTCTTGCTGGCGCAGCCGCGCGCACAGGTGCTGAACATCGGATCGACGCTGGGCAGCCTGGGCGTGCCGGGGTTTTCCGCCTATGCGGCAAGCAAGGCCGCGCTACGGATGTACTCCGAAGCCTTGCGCCGCGAACTGGCCGACTCGTCCGTCCGGGTGCAGTACTACGCGCCGCGGGCGATCGACACGCCGTTCAACTCGGCCGAGGTCCTGGCGTTCAACAAGGAGACCGATTCGGCCAGCGACAGTCCGGAAGAAATCGCGCGGGCCGTGTCGCGCATGCTGCAACGCGAATCGCGCCAAGGCTTTGCAGGCGGAATCGAATCCGTCGCGGCGCGGTTGAATGGTCTTTGTCCTGAATGGTTCGATGGCGCGTTTGCAAAACATCGTCGCGCATTGATGTCGTTGAAATTTCCTACTGGAGCCCAGTCATGAAATTGAATTCTGGCTTGCGCAATAAGGCCGCCGGCGTGCTGGCGGGCGTGGCGTGTCTGTTTTCCTCCCTTGCCGTGGCGGCGCCTGCCGAAATGGACCAGGGCATCCGCGCGCTGCAAAGCAGCTGGGCGGACATTCAATACAAGAGCCCGCCCGATGATCGCGCCAAGCGCTTCGAGGCACTATCCAAGCAGGCCCACGACCTGACGCAGCGTTACGTCAACAAAGCCGAACCGCATATCTGGGAAGGCATCATCCTGAGCTCGTGGGCCGGCGCCAAAGGCGGCATGGGCGCCCTCAGCCTGGCGAAACAGGCCAAGGCCGAGTATGAAACCGCGATTCAGATCGACAGCAAGGCATTGGACGGGTCTGCGCTGAACAGCCTGGGCGTGCTGTATTACAAGGTGCCCGGCTGGCCGGTGGGCTTTGGCGACAACAAGCGTGCAGAGGCGCTGTTGCAGCAGGCGTTGGCCATCAACCCGGACGGCATAGACCCAAACTACTTCTATGCGGATTACCTGGTGTACCGGAACCGCAAGTCGGAGGCGGTTCCTTACCTGGAAAAGGCGTTGAAAGCGCCGCCCCGGCCCGGTCGCGAAGTGGCTGACGAGGGCCGGCGGGAGGAAGTGCGTACGCTGCTGAAAGCGGCCCGCTGAGTCAGTACTGATACCGCACCGTCAGCATCACGGTGCGCGGCTGGCCGTAGTAGTTTTGCCGCGAGGCGCCGCCAAGCTTCTCGTAATACTTGCGGTCAAACAGGTTGTCGACGGTGAGCGTGCCTTCGACGTGGCGGTTGTAGCGGTAACCGATCTGCGCGGATACGAGCGCGTAGCTGCCCTGGTCCCAACGCACGTTGCCGCTTTGCAGATAATTGCCGCTATTCCAGCGAACGCCGGTGCCCACGCTGAAGCCTTCCAGCGCCGGCTGGCTGAAGCGGTAGCGGGTCCAGAGGTTGATGGCGTGACGCGGGGTGATTGTGCTGTACGACAGTCCCTCCTGGGCTTGGCTCGCTTTCAGGTATTTGGTCTGCGTGTAGGCGTAGCCGGCCACGATGTCCCAGTTCGGCAACGGCGATCCGCTGATCTCGGTCTCGAAGCCCTGGCTGCGCACCTTGCCCGCGGCCACCGAGTACATCGGGTTGTTCAGGTCGCTCATCGCCCGGTTGCGGTCCACGATCTGGAACAGGGCGGCATGCGCGTTGAGCGCGCCGTCCATGAACGCGCCTTTGACGCCCGTTTCGATCTGGCGTCCCACGCGCGGCGACAGCGTGCTGCCTTGCGCATCGATTTCGGTCTGCGGCTGGAAGATGCTGGTGTAGCTGGCGTAGGCGGACAACTGCGGCGTCAGTTCGTACACCACCCCGGCATATGGGGAGGGACGCGCGTCGATGCGCGTCGTCGCCTGGCTGAAGTCGCCGAAGTACTGGTTGGCGTTGCGTGCGTCGTTTTTCCACCAGGACAGGCGCGCGCCCGCGATGACCTTCAAGTTATCGGTCGCCTGAATGTTTGCGCGCGTGTACAGGCCGAATTCGCTGGTGCGGCCGTCGTTGCCGTTGACCTGTTCCATCTCGGGCTGTGGCATGTCGATGACCGGGTCATTTACGTTGGTCGGGAAGATCGTGCCGCCGCCATAGTTGAATTGCTTGCGGGTGTAGCTGTAGTCGGCGCCCACGAGCACGCTGTGCTCGCGGCCGAAAGCCTCGAACGGCAGATTCACGTGCGCATCCGCGCCGGTCGTTTTCCAGTGGTTGCGGTACGACCAGGCGATGAGGTTGGTGTCTCCGGTGACCGGATCGACGGCGCGGTTGGGCCAGGTGGTCACGCGCGTCGGGGTGTCGGTGTCGCGATGAAAGATGCTTGCCTTCATGGAGCCGCCGCCGTCCAGCCGGTGCTGCAGATCGGCAAAGACCTCGGTGGTTTCTTCTTCGATGCGGTTCCATTCGGCGCTGAGATTGGTGCCGCGGCGCACGTCGAGCAGCGAGCCGTCGGCGTACGCGGGCAGGCCGAATGCCGGCGTGACGCGGGAGCGTTGGTGCGTGATGCCCGCCGCCAGCGTCGTGGCGGATGTCAGGTCGGCCTCGACGATGCCGTAGAGCGTGGGCCGCTCGGAACTGACGCGGTCGACGAAGGAGCCGCGGTCTTCGTAGGCGGCAATGAAGCGGCCGCGGACCTTGCCTTCGCTATCAAACGGCGTGCTCAGGTCGGCCACGGCGCGGTAGTAGTCCCACGACCCGACGCTGGCCTGAGCGCCAAAGGCGAATTCCTGCATGGGGCGTTTGCGCACCAGATTCACGCTGCCGCCTGGTTCGCCCGTCCCTTGGTAGAGCCCGGACGGACCGCGCAGCACTTCGATGCGATCGTAGATGGCAAGGTCGAAGCCCGCCGACAGGTTGCCCGCGCCGGCCGGGGCGCGCATGCCGTCCACCTGGATCGAATCGAGCGAGTAGCCGCGAGAGATGAACCCGGAAATATTGCCGCCGCTGGAGAGCGTTTCGACGGTCATGCCCGTGACGTTGCGCATTGCGTCCGACAGGCTGTTCAGGTTCTGGTCGTCGAGCTGCTGGCGTGTGACGACGGACACCGACTGCGGAATTTCCTTGAGTGTCTGCGTGCCTTTGCCGATGGTGACGGCATTGCTGGTGTACGAGCCCGTGCCTTCGCTGGTGGCGCGCTCGGCCGCGCCGGTGACGGTGACGGGCGCCAGTTGCGTAATTCCGCCTTGCGGCATCGCCTGCAGCGCGTAGGTGCCGGAAGCGCTGGGCACGGCGCGATAACCGGTGCCCGCGAGCAGGCGGTCAAAGCCTTGCTGGACGTTCATCTCGCCCGAGATGCCTGGACTTTGGCGGCCGGCGAGCCAGGCGGGGTCGTAGACGATCTGCACGCCAGCGGCGGCCGCGTAGCGCGCCAGCACGGCATCGAGCGAGCCTGCGCCGATTGCGACGGTGCGCACCTGGGAGGCCGGCGCTGCGCCGGTCTGGGCCGCGGACTGTGCGCCCGCGGTGGCGCTTGCCATGGCCGTGCACCAGAGCGCCGTCCAGATCATTGCCTTGCGGGATCCTCTGCCCCGCGCTGCGCGTACACGTGCCATCACTCTTTCATCCTTTCATCGTCAAGCAAGAAGCGCCCGCATCCCCTTGATGCGGTCTTACTTCCTACTCCGCACGACAACGAAAAAGTGATCACCTCGACGCAAAATATTTTTGCCGCGCGGCCGTTCAAGCGCCGGCCGGACCGACCGATACCCAGTAACGGGTGACGCGCTGCACCGCGATGGGCAGGCGTTCGGCCAAGGCTTGCAGCGCCGCATCGGTGTCCCGCAGCGACAGCGCGCCCGACACCCGCAGGTCGGCGACCTCGGGGTCGCAGCGCAGGAAACCCGGGCGATGACGCGCCAGCTCGGCCACCACGTCGGCGAGGCGCTGATCGCGCACGACCAGCATGCCTTGCTCCCAGAGCGCCGCGCTGTCGTCCACGGGCGCCAGCGCGCCGGTCTGGGCAAGCGTGAAACTGCCGCGTTGCCCGGCGTCGATGCGCAGTGGCGCGCCATGTCTCGGGCGTGCCAGCACCGCATGCTCGAACACCATGACCTCGGTGTGGTCCTCGACGACGCGTACCGAGAAGCGCGTGCCCAGCGCCTGCACCTCGCCTTGCGGGGTCTGCACCACGAAGGGCCTGTAGGCAGGCTGGGATTCCTGGCCGGTGGTCACCAGCACCTCGCCGGCCACCAGCACCAGACGGCGCTCGCTGCTGCCGTAGCGCAGGTCGACGGCGCTGCCGCTGTTCAACACCAGCCGCGTGCCGTCGTCGAGCTGATGTGTCAGTTGTTCGCCTGCGGCGGTGCGCAGGTCGGCGCGCCAGGCGGGCGCCTCGCGCCATGCCATCCAGCCTGCCGGGGCGAGCACGCCCA
>NZ_DIEJ01000084.1:0-3819 GCF_002418565.1 Achromobacter sp. UBA5777
CGGCTTCTGGCCTTTTGACAACGGAGTGCCCAGTTGGCCCAGCCACGCCGGACAGGCGGATTCGCCCGACTGCGCCAGCCGCAACGCCGCCAGCGGCGCGCCGCCCGCGGCGGCCAGCCATTCGCGCGCCGGCTCCACGTTCTGGTCGCGCAACCATTGCAGCGCCGTATCCGCATCGGGCGCGGGCAGCGGCAGCCGGCGGCAGCGCGATACCAGCGTGGGCAGCAGCCGGTCCGGCGCGTCCGCGACCAGCAGGAAGACGGTATGCGGAGGCGGTTCTTCCAGCACCTTGAGCAAGGCGTCGGACGACACCACGTTCAGCGCATGGGCGGGATACAGCAGCGCCACGCGCCAGCCGCCGCGGTGCGTGGCGGTGTTGAACCAGGATTCCAGCGAGCGGATCTGGTCGATACGGATTTCCTTGGAGGGCGCGCGCTTGGCGGCGCCCGTCGCCGGCTCGGCGTCTTCGGCCTGTTCGGCCGCGTCCGCGCCCTCTTCGACGGCCACCGCCTCGGGACGGATACGGCGCAGGTCGGGATGATTACCGCTGGCGAACCAGTTGCAGGCCGCGCAGTGGCCGCACGCCAGCCCGTTCTCGGGCGTCTCGCACAGCAGGCTGGCTGCCGCCGCGATGGCGAAATCCAGCTTGCCGATGCCGGCCAGCCCGTGCACCAGCCAGGCGTGCGCGAACCGGTCACGATTGCCCAGCCACGCACGGGCCGTCTCCATCTGCCAGGGGTGGAACTGGGGCGCGCTCATGCAGGAATGGCCAGCAGTTCGCGCAGGCCCGCTTCGAGGTCTGCGCGGATCTGGGCAATGGAACGGGTGGAATCGACGACGCGGATACGGTCGGGATCAGCCTTGGCTCGGGCGTGGTAGGCCTCGCGCGTGCGCTCGAAGAACGCCGCGCCTTCGCGCTCGAAGCGGTCGGGCTCGCGCGCATCGGCCAGCCGCGCCCGCGCAACTTCAAGCGGTACATCGAACAACCAGGTCCGGTCCGGGCGGCCGGCGCGCATCCAGTCTTCCAGGACCGCGACGCGTTCGGCGCCCAGGCCGCGGCCGCCGCCCTGATAGGCGTAGCTGGCGTCGGTGTAGCGGTCGCAGACAACCCACGCGCCGCGCGCAATCGCCGGCTCGATGACCTGGCGGGCATGTTCGCAGCGGGCGGCAAACATCAGCAGCGTTTCAGTGTCCAGCCCCATGGCATCGTTCAGCACCAGCGCGCGCAGTTTTTCGCCAAGCGGCGTGCCGCCGGGCTCGCGGGTGGACACGACCTCCAGACCCTGCCCCCGCAGGAAATCTGCGATCCAGTCGGTGTGCGTGCTTTTGCCCGCGCCGTCCACGCCCTCCAGCGTAATGAAGCGTCCGCGTGAGGTCATTGATCTTGTCCTTGTGCTGATTCGGGTTCGGGATCGGCCGGCGCCGCGGCGGGCGCGGGGGTTGGCGTGGGCGTGGGTGCGGGCGTGGCGCGCTGGCCCAGAATGTAGCGGGCAACGTTGCGGTTGTGCTCGGACAGATTGGCCGAGAACTCGCTGGTGCCGTTGCCGCGCGAGACGAAGTACAGGAACTTGTGCTGCTCAGGCTGCACGGCGGCCAGCAAGGCGGCGCGGCCCGGCGCGGCGATCGGCGTGGGCGGCAGGCCCGGACGCGTGTAGGTATTCCAGGGCGTATCGGTCTGCAGGTCGCGCTTGCGGATGCGGCCCTGGTAGGCCTCGCCCATGCCGTAGATCACGGTCGGGTCAGTCTGCAGCAACATGCCGATCTTCAGCCGGTTCGTGAACACGCCCGACACGCGGCGGCGCTCCGGACCGTGGCCGGTTTCTTTCTCGATGATCGACGCCAGGACCAGCGCTTCGTAGGGCGTGGCGACGGCCACGTCGGATTGGCGCTTGTCCCAGGTGTCGTTCAGGATGCGCTGGCCTTCCTGGTAGGCGCGGCGCAGCAGGTCAAAGTCGGTGCTGCCCGGCGTGAAGATATAGGTGTCGGGGAAGAAGAGGCCCTCGGGGTGCTTGATGGTCGCGCCCAGCCGCTCCAGCAGATCTTCGTCGCTGACGCCGTCCAGCGTCTGCTTGACGTCCGGATTGTCGCGCAGCGCCTGGCGGATCTGGCGATAGGTCCAGCCTTCCAGGAACGTGATCTGGCGCTGCGTCATGTCGCCGCGCGCCAGGCGTTCGAGCAGCAGCCACGGCGTATCGCCGTTGATCGCCTGATAGCCGCCCGCCTTCATCAGCTTGTCGCGTTCAGACAGACGCGCCATCCACACGAAACCGGGCTCCCACATCGGCACGCCGGCCGCGTTGAGCGCGCGCGCGACGGTGCGCGGACTGCTGCCCGGATCCACCACGAAGTCAATCTTGTCGGCCGCCAGCGTCAACGGGCGGTGCATCCACATGTAGGCAGCGCCCACCGCGCCGCCAACGGCCAGAACGATGAGCAGCAGGAACCACAGGACGAAATTTCGGAGTCGCATCTTCATAAGTGTCGGAAGTTTAATGGATCGCGGGCCTTGCCCGGGACACAACCGGGGCCGGATCGCGCGGCGCGCCCCTTTGCGCGTCGGGGACATGGCAAGCCCGTGCCGGGATCGGGGCTATCATCAGCACTTTGATGACGCGATAACCCCGCCGCCATGCACGCCTATTACGCTTCGATTCCCGTCCGCGCCGAAGGTTGCGCCCAATGCGCCCCGCTGGAAGATCTGACGGTCTTCACCGCTTCTGGTGCCGACGCCCTTACCTTTCTGCACGGCCAGCTCACGCAGGACGTCACGGGCCTGCCCCAGGACGCCGCCCGCCTGGCCGGCTATTGCACCGCCAAGGGCCGCCTGCTGGCCACGCTGGTCATGTGGCGCGGCGCAGGCGATGCCGATGACGCACCCCAGTTCTACGGCATGGTCCGGCAGGACCTGTCCCAGGCCCTCATCAAGCGCCTGTCCATGTTCGTGCTGCGCGCCAAGGTCAAGCTGGCCGCCGCCCCGCTGCACGTGGCCGGGGTGCAGGCCACCTCGGAACAGGCCGCCGCGCTGGAAGCCGTGACGGGCGCCCTGCCGCGCGCCACCTGGCAGCGCGCGGATCTGCCGTCCGGCACGTGGATCGTTGCGCCGTCGGCAGACGACCGCGTGCGCTGGTGGTGGATTGCCTCGGACGCGCAACTGGAACAATCCGGCGCGCTCACGCAGGCGCTGGGACTGGCGCCGGCCGCGCACTGGCATGCCGGAGACCTGGCGGCCGGCATTCCCTGGATTGCCGCGGCCACGCAGGATGTCTTCATTCCGCAAACGGTCAATCTGGACCTGATCCAAGGCGTCAGCTTCACCAAGGGCTGTTATCCCGGCCAGGAAGTCGTGGCGCGCAGCCACTATCGGGGCACCGTCAAACGGCGCATGGCTTACGGCACGATTGCCGACGCCGGCCTGAAAGTCCCTGCGCTCGCGGGGGTGGATGTGTTCGACGCCGCGCAGCCGGGCGAGGCCATTGGCCGCGTGGTGCAGGCCGCCAGCGACGCGGGTGTTGTGTCGGTGCTGTTTGAAACCACGCTGGCCGCGCTGCCCGAGGGCGATCTGCGTCTGGCCAGCGCCGACGGTCCGCGCATCGCGGCGGCGCCGCTGCCGTACTCGATCAATCCCTGATCCTTCCGGGCCTGCTCGCGCTGATTTCCGCGCTCGCAGGCCTGGCGGCCATCGTCAGACCGCCACCCCGAACAATGCCCCCACGCCAGCCGTCACGGCCATCGCCGCCGCGCCCAGCACGGTGACGCGCAACGCCGCGGGCAGCTTGGGCGCGCCGCCCGCCTTCGCGGCCATGGTGCCCAGCGCCGCCA
>NZ_DIEJ01000085.1:0-3421 GCF_002418565.1 Achromobacter sp. UBA5777
GGTGGCGCCTGCCAGCGCGGCCGGGCGCGCTGGCATTGCGCCATAGGCGACGCGGACGGCCGGGGCCGCCGCGTTGCGCGGTGCGAAGGAAGGAGAGGTCGCCACGCGCGCGCCTTTGCCTTACGGTTGCAGCACTTCAACCGTGCCGGCGTACGACAGGCGGCGCTTCTTGGCCTGCGGCACGGTGACCTTGGCGTCTTCCATGCCGGCTTCGATCCAGTACAGGCCGGGCTGCGGCCACTTCACCGAGAACTTGCCGTCCTTGTCGGTCTTGATCTGGATTTCGCCGACCTTATCGCGATAGCGGCTGCCGCCGGGCACGACATTCACCTCGAGATCCGCGGCGGGCTTGCCGTCCAGCAACATCTGGAACGTGGCGGCCTCGTCAGTGAAGAGGTCGTTCGGGTGCGTCACGGGCGCCAGCTCCAGGCCACGGCCCACGGGCTTGACGGCCGAGGGCTTGCCGGCGGTGACGAAGGTCTCGACGCGGCCCAGGCTCTGCGAGACTTCAAGCTCGTCGGCCTTGGCCGGCACGGCCTGCGCCATGCCTTCAACCTTGCCGAAGTAGCGCTTGTTCTTGCCGTCTTCCTTCCAGCGCGCGAATACGCCGTCGTTGACCACGGCAACGCGGTAGGTGCCGGCTTGCTTTAACTGCAGGTCGAACGTGCTGCGCAGCTTGCCGCGGTTGATGTTCTCGGCTTCGGCGGCATTGCCGTCCGGCGCGGTGACGGTCAGGCCGTCCAGGCGCAGCGGCGCGTGGTTGAAGTAGAACTTGTCGTTGCCGACCGCGGCGTCCACGGTGATCCAGCTGTCGGTGCCGGACAGCACTGTCGAGGACGGCACGATCCAGACGTCATGGGCGTGAGCGGCAAAGGGCAGGCACAGCGCCAGGGCGGCGGCCAGTTTGGCGGCGGATTTCATCGTTGCGTTCCTTGCGTTTCTTGCGTTGCTAAAGGGGCTGGTCACGGGGCCGGTCAGGGTTTGAGGTCGAGCGCGATGGCGCCCAGTTCGTGTTCGCCGCGCGCGCTCAGTTGCTCGGCCTTTTGCGGCGGCCACTGGAAGGGGATGCGCACGAGTTCGCGGCCGCCCACTTCGCGCGCGGCTTCGACCACCACCGCGTACTGGCCGGGCTTGAGCTGCGCGAGCGGCTTGCTGGCCGCGTCAAACGACAGCGCGTGCTTGCCCACGGGCTTTGTCGCGCCGCTGACGCCGTCCACCGGGAACTGCTGGTTGCGGCCGCTGCGGCGCCACCACTGGCGCATGTCTTTGAGCCACTCGGTGCCTTCGTTGTTCTTCTTGGCCACGTCGTACCAGACGGCCAGGTCGGTGGCGACGCTCTGGTCGGGGTTCTCGATCCAGATCGCCACGTACGGGCGGTGGTATTCGGCCACGTCCAGACGCGGCACCTCGATGGACAGGCCGATGTCTGCGGCGTGGGCCGTTCGGGCGATCAGGCCGGCGAGCAGCGCCGGCAACAGCAACTTGCGCATGGAAATCTCCAGGGCGTATCGATGGAATCAGTGAATGAAAAGCAGCGCCAGCACCAGCGGAATCACGACGCCCAGTCCCACCATGGGCCAGGTTGCGCTGCGGTTGCCGGCGTGCATCTTGAGCAGCACCAGTCCGGTCAGCGAGAACACCAGACAGGCGACGGCAAAGATGTCCAGGAACCAGCTCCACGCCAGACCCGTATTGCGGCCCTTGTGCAGGTCGTTCAGGTACGAGATCCAGCCGCGGTCGGTGCGCTCGTATTCGATGTCGCCGCTGGCGCGGTCGATGGACAGCCAGGCGTCGCCGCCCGCGCGGGGCAGCGACAGGTAGACCTCGTCAGGCGACCACTCGGCGGTCTTGCCGGCTGTCGAGGCGTCCAGCGTCTCGTCCAGCCAGGCGGCGACCGAGGCGGGCAGGGGCGCCTTTTTTGCCGCGGGCGCGGCGGCGAGCTGCTGGAGCTGGGATTCAGGCAGACGGGCCTCGCGGCTGGTCACCACGGCCTTCGATTCGATGTGTGACGCGTTGTTCAGCGTCAGCCCCGTCACCGCGAACAACAGCATGCCCAGCAGGCAGAGCGCAGAACTGATCCAGTGCCACTGATGCAGTGTCTTGAGCCAGTAGGCGCGGCGGCGGGGAGCGGGTTGGGTGTCCATGGAATGTCGGGCAGGAAGCGGCCGGATTCTAGCATTTAATGAGAATTACTCTTAAAAAAGCGCGGCCTTTTCGCGCACGAAAATTTCAATCGATTTCGGCGGAAAGCGCCTTATTTGCCGAAGCTGAATGCAGGCTGAACGGATGCGCCTGCCGGCCAGCGGGACTAAGATAGGCCACCCTTTGCAAACACCGGAGGTCGTCATGCTGCAACAGCAAGTCGTGGATCAAATCGGTCGTCATTGGGGATGGGTGGCGCTTCGCGGCGTCGTTGCCATCCTGTTCGGGTTCATGGCCATGTTCATGCCGGCCATCACCTTGTCGGCGCTGGTGCTGGTGTGGGGCGCTTTCGCGCTGGTGGACGGGGTGCTGGCGCTGATCGCCGGATTCCGCATCCGGGACAACGGCAAACCGCTGTGGGCGCTGATCATCGTGGGCCTGCTGGGCGTGGCGGCGGGTATCGTCACCTTTCTGTGGCCGGGGCTGACCGCGCTGATCCTGCTCTACATCATCGCCATCTGGGCGATCGTGGCGGGCGTGTTCCAGATCATCGCCGCCGTGCGCTTTCGCAAGGCCATCCGCAACGAATGGCTGCTGGGCCTTTCCGGGCTGGTGTCGGTGGCCTTCGGCGCCATGCTGGTGATGCAGCCGGGCGCCGGCGCGCTGGCGCTGGTGTGGGTGATCGGGATCTATGCCGTGTTCTTCGGCATACTGCTGCTGGTTTTTTCCCTGCGTCTCAAACAACACGGCACCGTCTGACCTAAATGTCCGCCTATCAAACGCTGGTTCCCCTGAATTTCCTGGCCGTGGGCCTGGGCGCGATCCTTGGCGCGTGGTGCCGCTGGCTGGTCGGCCTGTGGCTGAATGCGGGCTCGTGGCCGTGGGGCACGCTGGCGGTGAATCTGGCGGGCGGGTATCTGGTGGGCGTGGTGCTGGCGCTGGTGGCCGGGCACCCCGAGTGGCCGGCGTGGGTGCGGCTGGGGGCCATCACCGGATTCATGGGCGGGCTGACCACGTTTTCCACCTTTTCGGCAGAGACCGTCGCGATGCTGGAGCGCGGCGCGTATGTCAGCGCGCTGGGCTATGCCGGTTTCAGTCTGGCCGGGTCGCTGGCGCTGACGGCGGCGGGGCTGGCCACGGTCAGTCTGCTGCGCTAGGCGCGTTGACGCGTGTGCCGCAGCGGCGATTGAAGCTGCGGGCGCGCCGCGGCCATTGACGCCTTGCGCGTGCCGCGCCGATCAGGCCCCGTCCGTACGCGCGGCGACCGCCGTGGGCAGCC
>NZ_DIEJ01000156.1:0-3783 GCF_002418565.1 Achromobacter sp. UBA5777
GCACGCGCAGCCCGAACAGCCCGCCACCCTGCCCGCCGTGCAGGTGCTGGGCACCGGCGAAACCGCCACCGGTCCCGTCGACGGCTACGTGGCCCGGCGCAGCGCCACCGGCACCAAGACCGACACGCCATTGTCCGAAACACCCCAGGCCATCACCGTGATCCCGCGCGAGCAGATCATCGACCAGGGTTCGCAGAATGTGCAGGACACAATGAACTACGCGGCCGGCGTGCGGCCCAACGCCTACGGCGTGGACAACCGCGGCGACTACGTGCGCGTGCGCGGCGTGGAGCCCGTGCAATACCTGGACGGCCTGCGCCAGTTCTTCAGCTTCAACAACCCGCGCACCGAGGTCTATGGCCTGGAACGCGTCGAAGTGCTGCGCGGCCCGTCGTCGATGCTATACGGACAGGGCAGCACGGGCGGCATCGTCAACCTGGTCAGCAAGCGCCCGCAGGCCGAGCAGCAGGGCGAAATCGGCGTGCAACTGGGCAACTTCAACCGCCGCGAGATCCAGGCCGACATCACCGGCCCGCTGACCGAGGATGGCCAGTGGCTGTATCGCGTGGTGGCGCTGGGCCGCGACAGCGACACGCAGGTGCAGTATGCGCAGGACGACCGGATGTTCCTCGCGCCGTCGCTCACGTGGCAACCCAGCGCAGCCACCTCGCTGACGCTGCAGGCCTCCTGGCAGAAGGACCGCTCCGGCACGACGCAATCGTTCCTGCCCTGGAGTGGCACCGTGGATCACAATCCCAACGGCCGCATTCCGACGCGCCGTTTTGCCAGCGAACCGGGCTTTGACGCCTACGACACCGAGCAATTCAACGTCGGCTGGCTGTTCGAACACAAGTTCAACGACACCTGGAAAGTCCGCCAGAGCTTCCGTAACACGGTCAGCAGCGTCGACTACAAATCGCTGTACCCGAACGTGTACGGCGACCGCCGCGGCGATTCCTACATCGATCCCGAACAGACCACCGTCGACCGCTACTACTACATCAACAAGCCGCGCATGCGCACGCTGCTGGCCGACCAGAACCTGGAAGGCAAGCTGAACTGGGGCCGCACGCAGCACACCGTCATCGTCGGCATGGACTACACGCGTTACCGCGAAACCAGCCAATCGGACAGCGGGCTGGGATCGCCGCTGAACCTGTACCACCCGGTGTATGGCAACGCGCCCGACTACACGCTCAGCGACTCGCCCAAGCAGCGCCAGCAACAGCTGGGCTTCTATGCGCAGGACCAGATCACGTTCGACAAGAACTGGATCCTGCTGGCCGGCATCCGCCGTGATCGCGTCGAAAGCACGGCCGAGGGCCAGGACAAGGAAACCGACCAGGCCACGACCAAGCGCTTCGGCCTGATGTACGCGGCCGACAACGGCTGGTCGCCGTACGTGAGCTATAGCGAGTCCTTCACCCCCATCGCGGGCGCGGACTTCTACGACCAGCGTTGGAAGCCCATGCGCGGCAAGCAGTGGGAACTGGGCCTGAAGTACATGCCCCCAGGCGCCGACCTGGAGTTCACGGCAGCGGCGTACGACCTGCGCGAAAGCAACCGCCAGACCAACGACCCGGACAATCCCAACAATCAGATCCAGGCGGGCAAGACGCGCACGCGCGGCGTCGAACTGGAGATGCGCGGGCGTATCACCCAGAACGTGGACGTGATCGCCAACTACATTTACACCGACATCGATCCGCAGCTTGAAGGCATGCCCAAGCACATGGTGTCGCTGTGGAGCAAGTACCGCTTCGCGGTCGCGGGCCAGCCTGGCTTCGCGGTCGGCGCCGGCACGCGCTTCCTGTCCAAGTTCCGCGATGGCGGCGCACCCGAGACGCCCTCCGTGACGCTGTTCGACGCGATGGTCAGCTACACCAACGGACCGTGGCGTTACGCACTCAACGTCAACAACATCGCGGACCGCACGTACGAAGTGGTCTGCCTGGATCGTGGCGACTGCTTCTACGGCGCACGCCGCACGGTGATGTTGAGCGGCGCCTACCGCTTCTGACGTCGAAACCGTCCCCATATCCGGGACGGCAATTGGGGTCAACCTGTACGTACATGCTGTACGTACAGGTGTACACTACGATTTTTTCACCCGTCCGACAGACGCGCGCATGAACGTCTGCAACCCAGAAAAATCGTCCTGGAGACCTCGATAGTGTCGACCGCAACTACCCGCTCGCCCTTTTTTGGCACGATGCAGAAAATCCCTGGTGGATTGATGCTGGTGCCGCTGATCCTGGGTTCCCTGATCGGCACCTTCGCCCCTGATGCGCTCGCCATCGGCGGCTTCACCACCGCCCTCTTCAAGAACAGCGCGCTGCCGCTGATCGCGCTGCTGATCTTCGCGACCGGCACGCACGTCAACGCCCGCACTGGCGGCCCGATCCTGGCGACCGCCGGCACCATCCTGCTGATGAAGACGCTGGTGCCCGCCACGCTCATCATCATCCTCGGCAGCTACGTCGGTCTGGACGGTCTGTGGGGCGTGTCGATCCTGGCCATGCTGGCGGCGTTCGACAACAGCAACGGCGGCCTGTGGCTGGCCTACACCGGCCAATACGGCGATGCCCGCGACCGCGGCGCCTACGTGGCCAGCGCCATCAACGACGGCCCCTTCTTCAGCCTGCTGTTCCTGGGTGCGTCCGGCTTGGCCGACATCCCGATGATCGCCTTGGTCGCGGCACTGGTGCCCTTCCTGCTGGGCGTGGTCGTCGGCAATCTGGACCCCAAGTGGCGTGACGTGCTCAAGCCCGTGCCCAACATCGTCATTCCGTTCTTCGCCTTTGCGCTGGGCACTGGCATCGATCTGGGGGCCGTGGTTGGCGGCGGCATCAGCGGCCTGATCCTGGGCCTGATCATCAGCCCGATCACGGGCGGCCTGGTCTACCTGGGCTACCGCATGATCCTGCGCCGCGGCGGCAAGAGCGGCCTGGGCTTCGCAGCCGGCACCACCGCCGGCAACGCCATCGCCACGCCCGCTGTGGTCGCGGCAGCCGACCCCAACTTCCAGCAGTACGTGTCCACCGCCACCGCGCAGGTCGCCGCGTGCGTGCTGATCAGTTCCATTCTGGCCCCGGTGCTGGCATCCTGGTTCCTCAAGCGCGCCGGTGAACTGAAGTCCGAGGACGCCGACGCCACCATCGCCCCGCCCCTGACCGAAGCCCGCGGAGAGGCCCTGTGAAACCCACCATCGCCATCGTTGCTGACGACCTGACCGGATCCGGCGACACCGCCGTGCAATTCGTGCGCGCCGGCTGGTGCACGCACCTGTCGATCGGCGGCGCGGACGAGGCCCTGTCCGGGCCCGCCCACGACGGCGTCGAGGTGCTGGCCGTCACGACCAACAGCCGCGCGCTCAGCGCGGCCGATGCGGCCGAGGTCATCCGCGGCAACGTGCGCCAGTTGCGCGATGCCGGCGTGACCCGCCTGTACAAGAAAGTGGATTCGACGCTGCGCGGCGCGTTCAAGGCCGAGATCGACGCGGCGCGCGACGCCTGGGGCGATGACGCGATCGCGGTGGTCTGCCCCGCCTTTCCGGCGACCGGCCGCACCGTCGAGCAAGGCATTCTGTATGTGAACGGCAAGCCGGTCACCGAAACCTCGGCGGCGACCGATCCGGTCACCCCCGTAACCGAAAGCCACATCCCCACCCTGCTCGGCTGCGCCCACGTCGCGCCGCTGGCCGAAGACACGCCTGAAACGCTGGCTGCGCGCATCGCGCAGGCAGGCGGCGCCGTCGTGGTCGACGCGGCCACCGATGCCGAC
>NZ_DIEJ01000183.1:0-34924 GCF_002418565.1 Achromobacter sp. UBA5777
GGCCGCGCACGAGGCGCCGCTGCGCGCCGCCATTCAGGTGTCGCTGCAACAGCATGCGCAGGCCAGCGCCGGCAAGGCCGGCGCCGAGCCCCAACTGGTGCGCGGCCACCGCGTCGACATCCTCAGGCGCGCCATCGCGCCCCTGGCCACCCAGTTGACGCCGGCGCAGCAGGACCGCGTCGCGCAGGCGCTGTCGCTGGTGTACGGCACCGAGGTGTTCCTGGTGCTCAAGGACATCTGGAAACTCGACTTGCCCGAGGTCACTGATGTGGTGCGCTGGACCGCGAACGCCATCATCACGCAGGCGCTGACCGAAGCCCAAGCGGCGAAAAAATAGCTGCTGAAGGCAACGCCAGGCGCACGGAAAATGATATCCGGCACGCCACTGTCATTCCCGCGTCATTCCCCGCCCGCATAGTTGCGCGCTTTGCGGCATGCGCGTTGCATGCCGACATGACGTTGGAGTGTTGTAGATGCAGTTCGAAGTATCCCGCCTGCGGCGAGCCATCATGCCCCTGTCGCTGGCTTGCGTGACCCTGCTGAGCGCTTGCGGCGGCAGCGATGACGATGACGAGATGGTCACCCCTGAGCCGACGCCGCCCGTCGTGACCGACCCGACGCCGCCTGCAGAGCAACCCAAGCCGGTCGAAACGGGCGCGTGGTCCACGGGCGATCTGCACGTGCACACGTTCCAGTCGGACGACGCGCAGGTCAGCCTGGAAAGCGCGCTGGACCAGGCGTTCGACCGCTACAAGCTGGACTGGGTCGCCATATCGAACCATCTGCGCCTGTCCGCCCGTGACCATACCGGCGTCAACCTGCCCGGCGGATCGATTCCGTTCTCGCAAGGCATGGCGCAGTACGAAGTGCCCTACATCAAGCAGGCGCAGGCCGCGGGCCGCTACGCCGGCAAGATCATCTTCTCGTCGTTCGAATGGGACATGCCCACGCATGACCACGTGAACATCGGCATCGGCTACAACGATCCGCAGTCGCCCAAGTCGCTGGAGGCCGTGGCCGAGTTCGAATATCTGTTCACCAACCGTGACCCCAACCTGTTCGACCCGCTGCTGGTCTCGCGCCTGTCCGGCGAAACGCGCGCGTTCACCACGCACGCCGACTCGCTGGCCGCGCTGAAGTGGCTGCGCGACAAGTACCCCGACAGCTACATGCTGCTGAACCACCCGTCGCGCTACGCGGGCAAGTACACCATCGCCCAGCTGCGCGAGATGAATGACCTGGCCCCGAGCGTCTTCTTCGCGATCGAAGGCATGGTCGGCAACCAGATGGAACCCGACCGTGGCGGCTACGCCACCGCCTACACCAATGCCTTCCTGCCCAACCGCACCTACGGCGGCGCCGATTATCTGGTCGCGCACCTGGGCGGCACGTGGGACGCACTGCTGGGCGAAGGCCGCCGCATCTGGAACGTGGCCGACTCGGACTACCACTTCCGCACGGCATCGGGCCTGTACAGCAGCGGCTACGCGCCCGGCGAATACTCCAAGACGCACGTCTGGAAGGACGGCGACGACATGGCGGCCGTGGTGGCCGGCTTGAAGAGCGGCCGCATGTTCGGCGTCTTCGGCGACCTGATCGATGCGCTGGACTTCCAGGCCAAGGGCGCGGCCGGCGCCGTGCACATGGGCGGCGAACTCCAGGCAGCCAAGGGTGAAACGGTCGAGGTCACCATCCGCTTCCGCAGCCCTGAGCGCAACAACTACGAGTACCCGATCGAAAGCGGTAACCCCACCTACGTCAAGCCCACCGTCAACCACGTGGACCTGATCGTCGGCGACGTGACCGAGCGCGCCGAACCCGGCACCCCGGAATACGACGCCGACACCAACCCCACCACGCGCGTGCTGGCCCGCTTCACCAAGGCCGACTGGAAGGTGGACGAAGACGGCTACAACGTCATCACGACCACAATCACCGCCGACAAGAGCCAGTACCTGCGCCTGCGCGGCACCAACCTCGGCGTGGACGTGGCCGGCGAAACCGCAGCAGGCGAACCGCTGCCGGACGCCAAGGTCGACTTTGCCGACAACGCGGCGCGCTTCAACGCCATCAATGCCCGCAACTACAACGATCTGTGGTTCTATTCGAACCCGGTGTTCGTGACGGTCGCGAAGTGATGTGATTGCCCAGCGCCGCGCCGATCTGTTCGGCGCGGCAGCGCTGCGGCGGCGCTACGGCGCAGACAAAAAAATGCCCGGCTACGCGCCGGGCATTCTGCTTATTGCAGCGCGATCACTGCAACGTGCGGGTGAAGACGAACTGGCCATCCTGCCAATCCACCGGGACCACGTCGCGCGGACCGAACCTGCCTTCCAGGATCAGGCGCGCCACCGGGTTCTCGATCTGCTGCTGGATCGCACGCTTCAAGGGGCGCGCGCCAAACACCGGGTCGAAGCCGGAGCGGGCCAGTTCGGCCAGGGCCGGTTCCGTCACCTCCAGCCGCATCTCCTGCTTTTCCAGGCGCTCGCCCAGACGGCGAAGCTGGATGCGGGCGATGGACTCGATGTGCTGCGCTTCCAGGCCATGGAACACCACCACTTCGTCGATACGGTTCAGGAATTCAGGCCGCAGCGTCTGCTTCAGTTCATCCCACACCACTTCCTTGACCACGTCGTACGGCTGGCCGGCCAGCGTCTGGATATGGTGCGAACCCAGGTTCGACGTCATGACGATCACCGTGTTGCGGAAATCGACGGTGCGGCCCTGGCCATCGGTCAGGCGGCCGTCGTCCAGCACCTGCAGCAGCACGTTGAACACATCCGGGTGCGCCTTTTCGACTTCATCGAGCAGCACCACGCTGTAGGGCTTGCGCCGCACGGCCTCGGTCAGATAGCCGCCCTCTTCGTAGCCCACGTATCCGGGCGGCGCGCCGATCAGCCGCGCCACCGAATGCTTCTCCATGAACTCGCTCATGTCGATACGGATCATGTGCTCTTCAGAGTCGAACAGGAACTCGGCGAGCGCACGCGTCAACTCGGTCTTGCCGACGCCGGTGGGGCCCAGGAACAGGAACGAGCCATACGGCCGCGCCGGATCCGCCAGCCCCGCACGCGAACGGCGGATGGCGTCGGAGACGAGGCGCACGGCCTCGTCCTGGCCCACCACGCGCTTGTGCAGGAACTCTTCCATGTGCAGCAGTTTCTCGCGTTCGCCCTGCATCATCTTCGACACGGGAATGCCCGTGGCGCGCGACACGACTTCGGCGATTTCCTCGGCGCCGACACGCGTGCGCAAGAGGCGCGGACGCGATTCGTCGCCTTCGGCGTTTTCGGCGGCCTCGGCGGCGCCCACCTCGGCAGCCTTCAGACGTGCCTCAAGATCCGGCAGCTTGCCGTATTGCAGCTCGGCCAGCTTGTCGAATTGGCCCTTGCGCTGCAGTTCCGCCATTTCGGCGCGGACGCTGTCGATCTCTTCCTTGATGGCTTGCGTGCCTTGCACCGCGGCCTTCTCGGCCTTCCAGATTTCCTCGAAGTCGTTGTACTCGCGCTGCAGCTTTTGCAGCTCGTCCTCGATGACGCCCAGGCGGCGCTTGGAGGCATCGTCCGTTTCCTTCTTGACGGCCTCGCGCTCGATCTTGAGCTGGATGATGCGGCGGTCCAGCTTGTCCATCACTTCCGGCTTGGAGTCGATCTCCATGCGGATGCGCGCGCCGGCCTCGTCGATCAGGTCGATGGCCTTGTCGGGCAGGAAGCGGTCGGTGATGTAGCGATGCGACAGCTCGGCGGCCGCGACGATGGCCGGGTCGGTGATCTCGACGCCGTGGTGGATTTCGTAGCGCTCTTGCAGGCCGCGCAGGATGGCGATGGTGGATTCCACATCGGGTTCGTCGACCAGCACCTTCTGGAAGCGCCGCTCAAGCGCCGCGTCTTTCTCGATGTACTTGCGGTATTCGTCCAGCGTGGTGGCGCCGATGCAGTGCAGCTCGCCGCGCGCGAGCGCCGGCTTGAGCATGTTGCCCGCATCCATCGCGCCTTCGGCCTTGCCCGCACCCACCATGGTGTGCAGCTCGTCGATGAACACGATGTTGCGGCCGTCGTCCTGGCCCAGCTCTTTCAGCACCGCCTTCAGGCGTTCTTCGAACTCGCCGCGGAACTTGGCGCCCGCCAGCAGCGCCGCCAGGTCCAGCGACAGCACGCGCTTGCCGCGCAGGGTCTCGGGCACTTCGTCGTTGACGATGCGCTGCGCCAGGCCTTCGACGATGGCGGTCTTGCCGACGCCGGGTTCGCCGATCAGCACGGGATTGTTCTTGGTCCGGCGCTGCAGGATCTGGATGGTGCGGCGGATTTCGTCGTCGCGGCCGATGACCGGATCCAGCTTGCCCTGGCGGGCGCGCTCGGTCAGGTCCAGCGTGTACTTGGAAAGGGCCTCGCGGTTGGCCTCGCCTTCCGCGCCCGACACGTTCTCGCCGCCGCGCACGGCGTCGATCGCCGCTTCCAGGGCCTTTTTCTGCAGGCCCGCGTCGCGCAGGATGCGGCCGGCTTCACCCTTGTCGTCGGCCAGCGCTAGCAGGAAGAGTTCGCTGGCGATATAGGTGTCACCGCGGCGAGAGGCTTCCTTGTCGGTACGGGTCAGCACACCCTGCAGGTCGCGGCCCACCTGCACGTTGTCTTCGCCCTGCACCTGCGGCAAGCCCTTCAGGGCGGACTCCAGGGCAGGACCCAGTCGGTTGACCGCCACACCGGCACGCGCCAGCAAACTGCCCGCGCCGCTGTCGGAATCCGACAACAGGGCGGACAGCACGTGGACGGGCTCGATGTAGGGATGATCGTTGCGGGCGGCCAGACTTTGCGCGTCTGCCAGCGCTTGTTGAAACTTGGTCGTCAGTTTGTCGAATCGCATAATGGTCGTATTGGCTTGTGGGGAGCCTGACCGATCCGTGCCGGCTGGCTCGATAACCTGAATATGTGGCCGGGTGAGACAATTTCAACACCCGGCGCCTCTCATGGTCTTCTTCGACGTGCACCAGCAAACAGAGCAATGAGCATATACGTTTTTGTGTACGGCACCCTACGGGCCGGCGAAATCAACGACCTCGCCCGCGCCGCCGCGGCGCGTGGCTTGCCGGCCGCCAGCCATGTCGGACCGGCCAGCGTGCCCGGCATGCTGGTCGATTTTGGGGACTGGCCCGGCCTCATCCCCGTGCAGGATGGCCGGCGCGTGCGCGGCGACGTTTTCCAGGTGGAACCGGCGTTGATCGCCCTGATGGACGAGATCGAGGAATACCAGCCCGGCAAGCCCTGCTGCTTCGTGCGACGCACGGTTTCCGCCAGCCTGGAAGGCGCCGGTCCGGCCGGTCTGCTGCCCTGCGAGTACTATCCGATCGACCCCGCGTTTCGGGCCGCCGCGGTCGATATCGCCGGGGAAGACTGGATCGCTCATCGCCTTTCCAGAACAAAGCAGGACGCCCGGTAAGACACCCGTAGTAACAACGGACTACAATAGACGCCTGTCTCGTGCTTCACACCCGTTCCGGCGCCCGCCGTGCAATGGGCACTCTAAAGGTCATCGTATGCAAAAACGGGTCCCCATTGCCCCTGATGCCGCCCACTGTTCCACGTGCATGCTGGGTCACGTCTGCGTTCCCGTGGGCATGGCAGCCGCCGAAGTCGAAAAGCTGGACGAACTGGTCAAAGAGCGCGTCCGCGTGGAAAAAGGCAAGACGCTCTTTTCGCTGGATCATCCGCTCGACGCCGTCTACGGCGTGCGCTTCGGCAGCTTGAAAACGCAACTTGAAGACGCCACCGGCCAGATCCAGATCACCGGCTTCCATCTGCCCGGCGAGATCGTCGGCATGGACGGCATGCTGGATGGCAAGCACGTGTCGGCCGCCGTGGCCCTCGAAGATTCCGAGGTCTGCGTCATCCGCCTGAACGAAGTCGATCGCGTCGCGTCGCACCTGCCGTCGCTGCAACAGCAATTCCGCCGCCTCATGAGCCGCGAGATCACCCGCTCGCACCAGATGCTGGCGTCGCTGGGCTCCATGCGTTCGGAACAGCGCCTGGCCGCATTCCTCTTGAACCTCTCGCAGCGCTACGCCTCGCTGGGCTATTCGTCCACCGAGTTCGTGCTGCGCATGAGCCGCGAAGAAATCGGCAACTATCTGGGCCTGACGCTGGAAACGGTCAGCCGTCTGTTCTCGCGTTTTGCCCGCGACGGCCTCATCAAGATCAACCAGCGCGAAGTCCGCATCCTGGACCTGCCCGCGCTCAAGCAACTGCTGGGACTCGAAAGCTGCTGAGCGGTCGCCGCGCCATGCGCCGCGCGCCTGCCACTTCCCTGACCCGCACGGCGCTGGCGGCCTCGCTCGCCCTGGCCACCCTGCTGGCTTGCGGCGCTGCGCATGCGCAGACGCCGCTGCCCGACCCCTACGACTACGACGAAGCCACGCCCGCGCCCAAGCGCGCGGCGCCGCTCCGCTGGCAGGCCGTTGAACTGGGCCGCCCCGGCAACCGGTACAAGATGCCGGTCTACGCCAACCGGGATCTGACCAAGGACGACCTGCGCGGCATCAAGCAGGTGCTCATCGTCATCCACGGCGTCAAGCGCGACGCCGACAACTACTACGAAACCGCCGCCGCACTGGTCGCCGCCGACCCGGCGCGCGCGGGCGACACGCTGGTGCTTGCCCCCCGGTTTTCCGGCTCGATCGACTCGGGCTTCGCGGGCATGGCCGCCTGGCGCAAGGCAAGCTGGGAAGACGGCCAGGAAAGCGTCCAGGCCGCCGGCCGGCCCGCCCCCGTCACCTCGTTCCAGGTTCTGGACGACCTGCTGCGCAGCCTGGACGACCGCAAGCGCCTGCCGTCGCTCGCCGGCCTCGTGCTTGCCGGCCATTCGGCCGGCGCGCAGTTGGTGCACCGGTATGCGGTGCTGAACAACGTGGACGGGGTGTTGCGGCGCGACGGCCTGACCCTGCGGTACGTGGTCGCAAACCCCTCTTCCTACCTCTACCTGACCAACGAACGGCCACGCGCCGACGGCAAGGGCTACGCGCCCTACGAGCGCGGCATCTGCCCCACCTACAACCAGTACAAGTACGGCACGGACAAGCTGCCCGCCTACGCCGGCGAATCCGACGATTCCCGCCTCTTCGTGCGCTACGCCGCGCGCGATGTGGTCTACCTGCTGGGCGGCGCGGACAACAACCCCGAGCACCGGCTGCTGGACAAAGCCTGCGGCGCCGAAGCCCAGGGCGCCACCCGCCTGGCGCGCGGCACGGGCTACGTCCAGTACGAGCACGTGCTGGCCGCCCGAGGCTCCAAGCCCGTCCCCCTGCGTCACAGCGCGTTCGAAGTCGGCGGCGTGGGCCACGACGGCAAGCGCATGTTCGGCTCGGTCTGCGGCGTGCGAGCGCTGCTGGGCGGCGACGCCCCGGCGAGCAACACCGCTGCAGCCTGCGACATCATCAAGCCACGCGGCAAGTAACGCGCTTCACCTCTAGGGAAAGTCCGAAGCCAACGCGCTTGACACGCACTTTCAGCAGACCTAAAACTTAACCTTATGGTTAAGTTAAATGATGATGCTCTCGATGCCATCTTCTCCGCGCTGGCGGATGGCACGCGCCGCCGGGTGCTGGGGGACCTGGAACAGGGCTCGGCCTCGGTCAGCACGCTGGCCCGACCCCACCCCATGTCCCTGCCCGCCTTTATGAAACACCTGCGGGTGCTGGAAGAGGCCGGCCTCATCGCGCGCGCCAAGGACGGGCGGGTCGTGCGCTGCACGCTGTCTCCCGAACCCATGCGCGCCGCCGCCGGCTGGCTGGCACGGTACGAAAGGTTCTGGACCGGCCAACTGGATTCGCTGGCGCGATATCTCTATCACGAAGAGGAAATCCACCCATGGAAAACCGAATCTCCCCCATCGAGCTGCGGCTCCAGCGCCGCTTCGACGCCCCCGTCGAACGCGTCTGGCGAGCCTGGACCGACCCGCAAGCGCTGATGCGCTGGTTCGGCCCGGCAGGCACGCAACGCGTGTTGCTGGCCGAAACCGACGTGCGCGTGGGCGGCGCCTATGAAGTCGGCTTCATCACCGCAGACGGCGGGGAACACTACGCCAGCGGCCGCTACCAGGAAGTCGCGCTGCATCGCCGTCTGGTGTTCACCTGGGCGTGGCGCGACGCGCCGCAGGAAACCTCACTGATCACGCTGGACTTCACCTCGGCAGACGGGGGCACCGAGCTTGCCTTTCTGCAGACACCGTTCGTCGACGAGGCCACCCGCGACGGCCACGAGAATGGCTGGTCCGGCGCCATGGACCGGCTGGCGGACGACCTGGCCGGCAAGGCCTGAACTTGGCGCCCCGGATCTGTACGCCGGATCCAAACTTGACCCCGGGTCCAAGAGCCCGGCACGCAAAGGAGACGCACGATGCAAACCGATCATCCCGTCGTATCCCGCCCCCAATGGGCCGTTGCCCGCGAGGCGCTGTTGCGGCGCGAAAAGGAGCTGACCCACGCCTCAGACGCCCTGGCCCGCGACCGCATGGCGCTGCCTTGGGTGCGAGTGGACAAGCCCTACACCTTTGAAGGCGCGCACGGCATCCAAGGCCTGGATGCCCTGTTCCACGGCAGGCGCCAGCTCATCGTCTATCACTTCATGTTCAGTCCGGACTGGGAGGACGGGTGCGTGGGCTGCTCGCTCCTGGCCGATCACCTGGACAGCGCGCTCATGCACCTGCGGCACCACGACGTTTCTGTAGTGGCCATTTCGCGCGCGCCGTATGCCCGGCTGGCCGCCTTCCAGGCCCGCATGGGCTGGCAGTTTGACTGGTACTCGTCAGCGGGCAGCAATTTCAATTTCGACTTCGAAGCCTCCGTGCCACAGGCGGATGGCGCCGTCGAGGAACGTCCAGGAGCCAGCGCATTCTTCCGTGATCCCGACGGCGAAATCTTCCACACCTACTCGGCCTTCGAACGCGGCGTGGAGCGCCTGGCGGGAGCCTACAACTACCTCGACATCGCGCCGCTGGGCCGCAACGAAAACGGCCCGTATTTCGACGTTCGCGACTGGGTGCGCCACCATGACCGATACGGCGACGCCCCCCGTCAAGCCTGCCACGGCCACAGCTAGGCCGCCGGCCACGGCCGGCATGGCTGGCCTGTGGCTGGTGTGCCTGACGGCCATGGGCGCCGGACTGCTCGTGGACACGTGGCGCACGCCCGCCGCGCTGTTGGCCAGCGAGTGCGGCGCGCCGGGAACGCTGGCGCAACTGGCATGGCGGCACGTAGTGCTGATGCCGGCCAGCTCGGCCGCGATGGCGCTGGCGGCGCTGCTGCCCTGGTCGCAGCTGGCCGGGAGTCGATGGCCCTGGACACGATGGCCCTGGGTTCAATTGCCTAGGTACCGAATGTCTCGTACCCGAGGGCTGGGGCTCCGGCTGCAAGCCGGCAAACCGCCGCTGGCAAGCCGGGTGCTCTGCCTGGTCCTCATGGCGATCGGAATGGTGCTGGGCGCGCGCCTGGGCGTTCAGACGGCGCAGGCGCTGGGCGCTGCCCCGTTTTGGGGAATGGTGCTGGGCATGGCAGCGGGCATGGCTGCGACCCTGTTGCCGGTCGCCGCGGTCAGCGCCTGGCGCCGGTAAGCGGGCGAACCGCAGGCGGCGCGGTCTCGATCAACGCGGCGCCGGGCGCCTGGATTTCCAGCGCCGACGTCGCCTGGGCCACGCACGGCAGGATCCAGCCCTCTTCCTTTTCGTCGCGCGACAGGCCGGGCCATTCGATGCCGTACACGATCGATCCTTCCAGCATCAGGCACATGCAGGCGCGGCAGGTGCCATTGCGGCACGAACTGGGCAGCTTGATGCCCGCAGCCTGCGCCGCCAGCAACACGGACGTGCCGGCCGGCGCGTCAAAGCGCAGGCCCAAGGGCTGGACGAGAACCGGGTGCGAGCACATCGTCGTCAGGCTGCCCGACGCCGCTCAGGCGACGTTGTCCTGCCAGTCCAGCTTCCAGGCGCCGGACAGCACGTTCTGCATCCACAGCACGCAGGTCAGCGTCTTGGCATCGGTGACCTCGCCCTGGCTGCACGCCGCCAGCAGCTCCTCGGGGTGTTTGCTGATGACGTCCAGAAACTCGTCCTGGTCGAGCTGCCGCTCGCCTGCCCGCAGGCCGCGTGCAAAGAAGATGTGAATGATTTCAGTGGAATAGGCGATGGCCAGGTGCAAGGCGCCCGCGTGGGCCCATTGGCCGGCGGTATAGCCCGTTTCCTCCAGCAGTTCCCGCTTGGCGCATACCAGCGGATCCTCGCCCGGATCCAGCTTGCCCGCGGGAAATTCCGTCATCACGCGACCGACGGGATATCGGAACTGTCGCTCGAGCAGCACCCGCCCATCGTCGAGCAGCGGAATCACCACCACCGCCCCCGGGTGCACCACGTACTCGCGGATACCGGTATGGCCGTTGGGCAGGCTGACGGTATCGCGGCGGATCTTCAGGAAGCTGCCGTCATACGGGGCCTCGCTTTCGAGGAGCGTTTCGACGAGATGGGTATCGGCGGGTCGGGTCATAAGGACGTCTGGATCGGAAACTAAGAGGGGCGGCGAGCCGTTGCCGGCACGCCTGGCAGCTTACCACCGCCCCGCCGGCGGCCGGTCAGCCGAACTTGCGCGCGGCGTCCAGCGCGAGACCCGCGCCGATGCTGCCGAACAGGTCACCTTCCACGCTGCGCGCCTCGGGCACCAGCCTGGACACGCTTTCGCGGAGGCGCGGCACGCGGCTGGAGCCGCCCGTGAAGAACACGGTGTCCACGTCCGCCGTCGACACGCCCGCATCGCGCAGCAACTGGCCCACGGTGGTCTCGACCTTGTCGATCAAGCGTCCCACGCTCGCGTCGAACGACGGGCGCGTCACCTCGACACCCAGATCCGGCGCGACGCGCGACAGGTCGATGCGTGCGGCGGGCGCCTCGGACAGCGCGATCTTGGCTTCTTCCACCTGCACCGCCACCCAGTGGCCCGCACGCTCCTTTACCAGGTTCAGCAGCAGATCGATCTTCTGGCGGTCGCCGGCCTCGGCGCGGATATAGGCAAAATGCTCGGCCGCCTTGCGCGTGTAGGCCTGATTGATGGTGTGCCAGCAGGCCAGGTTGCCGTATTGCGTCGACGGCACGTCCTTGCCGCTGCGCAACTGGCTGCCCAGGCCGAGCAGCGGCATCACGTGCGCCAGGCTCAATTGCTTGTCGAAATCCACGCCGCCGATATGCACGCCGCCGTAGGCCAGGATGTCGTCGCGGCGGTCCGGCTTGGCCGCGCGGTCCGGCCCCAGCCGGATCAGCGAAAAGTCCGACGTGCCCCCGCCGATGTCGATCACCAGCACCAGTTCCTCGCGGCTGATCTGCGACTCGTAGTGGAAAGCGGCAGCCATCGGCTCGAACTGGAACTCGATGTCGGTAAACCCCACGTTGCGCGCGATCTCTTCCAGCGTGTCCTGCGCCGTCTGGTCCGACGCGGGATGGTCATCCACGAAAAACACCGGACGGCCCAGCACGGCACGGGTAAAGCCGCGCCCGGCGGCGGTCTCGGCGCGCGCCTTCAACTCGGCGATAAAGCGCGTCAGCAGGACACGGAAAGGGATTGAACGGCCCTGCACTTCCGTCGAGCCGTCAATGAGCGAGCTGCCCAAGAGGCTCTTCATCGAGCGCATCAGGCGCCCGTCGTAGCCCGCCAGGTAGTCGGAGATGGCCGCGCGGCCATAGCTGACCTCGGCGTCCTCGTCGTGGAAGAAGATGGCCGACGGCAAGGTGGTCTTGCCGTCCTCCAGCGCGAGGAGCGCATGTTGGTCGGGACGGCTCCAGCCGACGGTGGAATTGGAGGTGCCGAAGTCGACGCCGCAGGCGGTGGAAATCATGGGAATTCAGGCGCTTAGAGCAAAACGGCGCACAAGTGTACCCGCTCTGGCTCCGGCCTTGGATTCCCCGGCGGGCTTATTGCTGCTGGCGGCGCTGTTCCAGTTCGCGCAGACATTGCTCGACGCCGGCCTGCATCTGCGCATTCGACGTGGCGGCGCGGTCCGACACCGTACGGCAGCGCTGGAATTCGGCCTGGCTTTGGGGCGTGTCGCGGATCGGTGCGGGCGGCGGGGCTTCGGGCGTCACGGTCATGCGCAGCGTCGAGGGTGGCGACAGGCTGCCCTGGGCCGAGGGAAACTGCATCTCCTGCGTGGCGCCGGGCGCGACGTTCTGGGCCTGGGCAGCGCCCGCCGCGCACAAGGCGGCAAACAGGAAAGCGGATACGTGTTTTTTGTTCATGGCGACCTCGGTTCGATAAGTCAGCGCCCGAGCCGAGGGCCGGGCGCACCGCCTAATCGTATCCCCGGTGGATGGCAGGCGTCGTGCCAAGACGCAACATCATCCCCGCCAGTTGTTTCCTGCGGTTTCCGCAGCGCGTCTCAGGGCGCGCGCCGGATCTTGCGCAGCGGATCCAGCAGCGATGACAAGCCGTTGTGATCCAGTTCGTGCATCAAGGCCAGCAAGCGGCCCAGCTCTCCGGGCGGAAAGCCCTTGCGCGCGAACCACGCCAGATACGGTCCGGGCAAGTCGGCGATCAACCTGCCCTTGTACTTGCCAAACGGCATGTCGCGCGTCACCAGCAGCGCCAGCAGTTCTGGATCCATCACATTCATCGCGAAGCGCCGTCGGCAAAGAGTTCGCCGGCCGGCACCGCAGCAATCGTCACACCAAAGCTGGAAATGGCCGGCAGCGTGGCATTGTGATGCGCCCGGATCTGGCCGCCGTTCGCGTGAGGCTTGTCGTGCGTGGTGTGCGCGTCGGCCGCCAGGGTGACCGTGAGGCCCAGCCCCGCCGCCCGCCGCACGGTCGTGTCCACGCAGAACTCTGTGGCGTATCCGCACACCACCAGATGCGTGATGCCCCGCTCCGCCAACACCGGCGCCAATTCCGTGCGGAGAAACGAATCAGGCGTCGTCTTGCGCACACGGATGTCGTGGGCGGCCGGCGCAAGGCGCGTATCCAGCTCCCATCCCGGTTCGCCATGCGCCAGATCGGACCCGGGACTTTCATGCTGGACATACACGACCGGCGCACCGGCCGCACGGGCGCGTTCAGCCAGCGCATTGATGCGGGCCAGCACCCGCGCGGCCTCGAAGGGCGGCGGGGAAGTTTCGAACAACGCGCGTTGCACGTCGATCACGATCAGGGCAGATGTCATGGGAATGGCGTCAGGTGGAGGGCTGGATCACAATGCGCGGCTCGCACCGTACCGGAAAGTTCACTGAATTGGCAATGAAGCAGAAGTGGTGCGCACGTTCGTGCAGCTGTTCCGCCAGCGCGGCGTCGTCGCCCGCGCCGATGGTGACCTGTGGCCGCAACGTGACCGATGCAAACGCGCCGCCGCGTTCGGGATCTTCCTGCATGACGCCTTCGGCCTCGTCCCGATAGGCCTGCACGGTCACCCCTTCGACCGCGCACAGGTGCAGATACCAGAGCTTGTGGCATGCCGATAGCGAGGCCACCAGCATGTCTTCGGGATTCCAGCGGGAGGCATCGCCACGGAAGGCGGGGTCCGACGAGCCCGGCACGTCGGGCTTGCCGGCGGCCTGGATGACGTGGTCGCGGGAATAGGCCGCATAGCCGGCCGTGCCAGCGCCGGTGTTGCCGGTCCATTCGACGGTAACGCTGTAATGGTGTTCGCCTTTCATGCTGTAGCCCTGTTGCCTTGTGGTCCTGTTGCCTTGTCGGCTTGTCGCCTTGTCGCCTTGTCGCCCTGCTGCCCTGTCGCCCTGCTGCCCTGTCGCCCTGTTGCCCTGTCGCCTTGTGCCGCTATCGCTGCGCCGGCAGCCTGATACCGCCTCACGCGCAAGGAAGGCCGAGCTTAGCGCACGGCCCGCCCCGCCGGTTGGACGTTTTTGACACGCATCGGCCTTACATCCCGTTTCAGCATGGGCACGTTACTGTCCGTATCGTGAAGACGCGTCTGGCCATCCGAGATCAGCCAATAAGCCAGTCCGTCACACAGGAGCTCGCCATGATGAAAACCACCCTGACCTGCACCCTGAGTCTTGCGCTGCTCGCCGGTTGCGCGCCGTCGAAGCCCATCACTGCCCGATCGGTGCCGGTAGACCACCACACCTCCCGCGACTCCCTGGACTGGCCCGGCAGCTACGAAGGCACCCTGCCCTGCGCCGACTGCCCCGGCATCCGCGCCCGCCTGACGCTGATGAAGGATGGCCGCTACGAAAAGCTGACCCAGTACCTGGACCGCCAGCCGCAGCCCGAGATCGTGACGGGCACCTTCAGCTGGGAGTCTGACGGCAGCACGATCCGGCTGGACGCCGCAGGCGATAGCCAGCGTTACTTCGTCGGCGAGAACCAGGTAACGATGCTCTACCGCGACGGCACGCGCCCCACCGGCCCGCTCGCGGCGCATTACGTGCTGCGCCGCGTGCAATAAGCCATCGCGCCGCCGCCGGCTTTAAGGCTATCCTCTGGCATCGACCGCGCCCGGCGGCGCGTTTCATCCAGCAAGGAAGCCATGAAGACCGATCACGAAATGCTGTCTGCCTTCGCCCCGACGGGCGTGCTGCGCGCGTCCATCAACCTGGGCAACCCCATCCTCGCCAACACCGATCCGGCCACCGGCCAGCCCGGCGGCGTGTCGGTGGATCTGGCCACTGAACTCGCGCGGCGGCTCGACGTGAAGCTGGAACTCGTGGTCTTCAAATCCGCCGGCGAATCCGTCAACGCCGTCGCCGCCGAACAGGCCGACGTAGGCTTTTTCGCGATCGACCCGCTGCGCGGCGAACAGATCGCCTTCACCGCGCCGTATGTCGTCATCGAAGGCGCTTATCTGGTGCGCCAGGACTCGCCCATCGTCAACAAGGACGAGGTCGACCGCCCCGGCCAGCGCGTCGTGGTCGGCAAGGGCAGTGCCTATGACCTGTACCTGACGCGCGAACTCAAGCAGGCCGAAATCTTTCGCGCCCCCACCTCGCCCGCCGTCGTAGACACCTTCGTGCAGGAAAACATGGAGGTCGCCGCGGGCGTCAAGCAACAGCTTGAAGCCGACGCGCAACGTCTGGGCGGGCTGCGCCTTCTGGACGGTCACTTCATGCTGATCCGCCAGGCCATGGGCGTGCCCAAGAGCCGCGGCGCCAAGGCCAGCGCCTACCTGGCCGCCTACGTGGAAGCTATGAAGAAATCCGGTTTTGTCGCCGAAGCGCTGGCGCGCCACAAGATCCAGGGCGCCGCCGTGGCGCCGCTGGAACCGGCGGCGCAGGCACAGGTCTAGCCTGCCTCGCTACAACCTATCAACCTATCGCACCGCCGGCCGGGCGCTTTATGCAGAGGCACCCGGCCCGCAGCGTGCGTTAGTGGCTGATCATCCAGGGCCTGGCGCCCGCGAATGACTTTGCGCCATCTCCCGATGTGCGCGTTCTTCCCCGCGATCGCGAACTGCCGCAGCACCCGCAGTTCATGCCGTGCCCGGCGCGCGTGCTGCGCGGTTCATTGGCGCTGCGCTCGTTCGCCGCGTGCGCCCGGTTCACAGCCGAGGACAGCGCCGACACCGCTGGAGCACCGCCCACAATACGGTCCGACAACGCGCCGCACTGCGGGCAGGCCGCCGGATCCCGCCACTGCGCCAACCGCCGCAACGCGGCAAATGCGCCGCAGTCCGCGCACGCATAGTCATACATCGGCATCGTCGTCTCCTATAGATCGCGCGACAGCGGCATGTCCACATCGCCCTTGATGTGCTTGACGGGCCCGCTCGCGGAAGGCTGGATGTCGAAGTCGAAGATCTCGGTGGGCAGCCAGAGCGTGGCGCACGAATTGGGAATGTCCACCACGCCGCTGATGTGCCCCTGCACCGGCGCGCACCCCAGTAGCGAATACGCCTGCGCGCCCGAATAGCCGAACTTCTTCAGGTATTCGATGGCGTTCAGGCACGCCTGCCGGTAGGCCACATTCACGTCCAGATAATGCTGCTTGCCCGCTTCGTCGACGGAAATGCCCTCGAAGATCAGAAAGTCCTTATAGGCCGGGGTGATCGGACTGGGCTTGAAGACGGGATTGCGGATTGCATACTTGTCCATGCCGCCCTTGATCAGCGACACGCGCATGTGCACCCAGCCGGCCATTTCGATCGCGCCGCAAAACGTGATCTCGCCATCGCCCTGCGAAAAATGCAGATCGCCTACCGACAGCCCGCCGCCCTTCACATACACCGGAAAGAACACCCGGGCCCCGCGCGACAAATCCTTGATGTCGCAATTGCCGCCATGCTCGCGCGGCGGAACCGTGCGCGCGCCCTCGCCCGCTGCGCGGTCGCGGTCGGCGCCCTGCAAGGCGCCCATGTGCGCGGTCTTGGGCGCCGGCGGATTGGCCAGCGGCGGCACCCGATCCGGATTGGTATCGATCAGTGCCTGCTCGCGCCGGTTCCATTCGTCCAGCAACTTTCTGTCAGGCAGGCAGCCGATCAGCCCCGGATGGATCAACCCCGCGAAATTGACGCCAGGGATGTGCCGGGACGACGTGAACATGCCGTGAAAGTCCCAGATCGATTTCTGTGCGTGCGGAAAATGGTCCGTCAGAAAGCCGCCGCCATTGTTACGGCTGAAAAATCCGTTGAATCCCCACAGACTGTCCGGCTTGGCGCCGATATCCAGCAGATCAACCACGAGCAGATCGCCCGGCTCCGCACCCTCCACCCCTACGGGTCCCGACAGAAAATGCACGGTCGACAAATCCACGTCCCGCACGTCGTCGGCACTGTCATCATTCTTGATGGCGCCGCCCGTCCAGTCATAGGTTTCCAGAATGAAGTCGTCCCCGGGCTTCACCCACACCGCCATCGGAATATCCGGATGCCAGCGGTTGTGGATCTGCTTGTTTTCGTAGGGGGATTGTTCCAGATCGACACTGATAAGCGTATTGGTCATTCTCTTTCATCTCCGTCGTCAAGCGTTGATAAAACAGAAGGGGTGACCGCTGGCTGTCTGAAAGGAAGCAGCAACTCAGGTTTTATAAGCCATGGATCTGGAAGGGACGGTAGGACAGTTTTAGACAACGGTAAACTGGCTTTTTGCCCAGTGTCCTATGGCCTACTTCGTCCGCTTATCCCAGCGCCAAGGCGGCCTCTGGGGCCTGTAGCCATTGCCACAGAGAGCGACTTGCGGATACTCTCTGAGCTTGCGTCACACGCGGGCTAGCCATTTACAAGTTCCACAAAATGGGGACTTGAACAATGCCCGCAATCGAGCATAAACAAGCCCGCTTGCGGCGGGCTGGATAATGTGTCAGCTGTTGGACTATATTGATGTCGGTTTCGTTACATCCGGGCGATCAAAATGACCAACTACAGTCTTCAGGATGTCTTTTCCCATGCCTATGAACTGGCGTTCGCACCTATCCAGGTGAACGTGGCGCTGATCGGTTGCGCCATCGTCGTATTACTGGTGCTGCGACGTGCCAAGGCGCGCTGGTTCCACAATGATGAGTTGGACAAACTGGTGCCCAAGTATGGGCGGAAGGTAGCGCGCCAGATAATCCGGTCACGCAGACAACAGAGCGCGGCACCATCAGTCCCGTTCTATCACAACGAACCGTGGGATTAATCGCCCGCACGCAGAACCGCCCGAAGGCGGCTAGACATGCGTTATTGGGTGGAGGTGGCGAACCCTGGAGAATGGTTGGCCAGCGCGGGCCTGCGGCCCTTGTATGCCCTCAAGAATGGAAACTCTACAAGCAACGATACGGCGTAGGCTAGTACGACCGACACGCCAATCATCAGCGTGCACACGCCGAATGCGCCGAAATGCGAGTCAATGACCGCCCAGAATCCCGTTCCGCGATAACGTTTGATGACCTGGAACACGAGCAGGTGAACCAGATAGAGCGGGTACGACAACCTGGCGATGAAGACCACCAGCTTCGACCGGCAGGGCCACCAATACACCGCCAGCAGCGCTAACGCACCCGCGGCCCCAAAGAGTGTAGGTAGCCAGACCGTTGCATCGGTAATCGTATACGGCGCGGCCAGAAAAGCGGGGTTGGCTAGCATGAAGGCACCAAATAGGCACCATAGCGCGGCGGACGTCGCCAGTAACGCCGCAGACCACCTCCGTACGTTCCAGCCTTGCAAGACGATGCCTGCGGCGACGACGCCGGCTGCCAACTCGTCAAATCTCATGTGAAACTGGATGAACGTGCCGAAGTACCTACCGTCATTCGGAGCGTAGTCAAACGTCACCCAAAGCCTTGCCGCCATCCCCGCCAGCGCGACCAAGAACACGATGAGTGTCACGTTTTTCAGGTTGTTCTTGGTGACCTTGAATGCAAGTACGAGCGCAAGTGGGGCGATCAGGTAGAACATTTCTTCGATCACCAATGACCACGACCCATCCACGATGAATTGGGGGTCAACCCGGATAAGATTTGGGAAAAAATACGGCCCCGTGGTCTGGAGAAACAGGCCCCCGTACAGCATGTTTCTAATAGCGGACCAGTCCAAGGCGGGCGCACCAGCCTTGAAAAAGTAGTACATCAAGATCATGAAATAGTAGATCGGGAGTATCCGCAACGCCCGCCTACTGTAAAACTCCCACATCGAGAGCTTTCCGGCCCCGATCTTCTCTAGGAGCATGCCGCCAATCAGGAAGCCGCTCAGGACGAAGAACAGATCCACGCCGACCCAGCCAATCCTAATGGCGTTCGCGTGAAATAGGACCACTAGTGAGACTGCGATAGCTCGCAGCACATCGATGCCGGGATACCGGCCCGGGGTGGTCATGTACTCCCAATGATCGCGAACGTAACGCACACCTGCCCCAAAGCTCCAAATGATCGGGAATCATAACGCGGACGGTTCACGCCTTCCCCACCGCATCTTCGACGGCCGACAGACCCTGCGGGGGTCTGGCTATTCCGGGGGCATCCTCGTCCCATTCCGATGGCGCGTCACGCCTGCAGAAGAATTCCCAGTCGGCTATTCCATGTGTCGCCGTAAGCCTTGCCCGCGACCGGAACACGGATCAATGGCCGTTTGAGGTCGCTGGTGGAAAAGTCGAAGTGAACGTTCAGGAACGACAGGTTTCCATTGCCTGACTTCTCGGTCCATTTGAGCTGCCACTTGCGGATATAGGAAAAGTCCAGGACTTCGCCCGGGTCCTTTGCGCCATCGACCATGCACAGTTTCTGGCTCTGCGGGTCGAACGCAATCACCACCTTCTTAGCTTTGTCGCTCAGAATCAACTCGCTGTCGACGCTGTCTTCCGGAAACGCCGTACCCGACCGCTGATTGTGCTCGCGAAACTTCGCCAACAACGCCTTGTGCCGCTTCTGCTGACGATGCACGGCCCAGGCGATCAACGCGATGATCGTCAGGACGATGGAAATGATATTGAACATGGAGTTGGCCCCCTGTGGCCGCTAGACGCTGTCCCGGCGTTAACGGCCGCAGGGGCAAGAAACTTTAGCCAGCAGTTATGATGCAAGCCATTCATTGCGCACCACGAAGGTTCTTCCGCATGGCCGTCTTGCACCGCCCGCCCCTCGCCGTTCTCCTCATCATTGCCGCATGCGCCAGCACGCCCGCGTTTGCCGACGACGGCTGCGTCGCCCGCGTCGATGCCGAACTGGCCCGCATCAAACAGGCACAGGACATCCAGCGCACGCGCGAAGCCTCAAATAATATGGAACTGAATCGGGAACTGTGCCAGGGCCGGCTGGACCTGCTGGACGCGCGCTTTGCCTTGAGCGACGACTTCGAAGCGTGCCGCCGCAACGGCGTGCAGTTTTCGGATCAGGTTACGCGCACGCTGACGGGCGCGTCTGACGATCTTAGCGGCATGAAAGCCTCGTGGATCCGGACCTGCGGCCTGCACATGAAAGACTGATAAAGGTAAGACATTGCGATTGTGGCCGCTCGAGCGGCCACAATCGCGGTCATCCACTACCTGGCTCTTACGCCGCCTGCTTGTCGGCGTCGCGCGGAAAGAAAATCGCGCGGCTGGGATCAAAGCCATACAAGGGCTCGTACTCCGGCGCGTCGGCCGCCAATGCGAGCACGGATTCCAGAATGAAATCCGCCTTAGCGTCAGACAACAGCGCGCTGAAATTCAACCGCACAAAGCCGGGCTTCTCGATCTCGCGGCCGTCCGTGATGGCCTGCCGCATCTGCAGCGACTGCGCGTCGTCGATATCCAGCAGACGATGCACGTAGGGTCCCGCGCAAGCGCACCCGCCGCGCGCCTGAATGCCGAAGCGGTCGCTCAACATGCGCGTCACCAGTTGCTGATGCACAAACCCGCCCTTGCCGTCGCGCACGCGGAAAGAAAAGATCGGCAAACGGTTCGCCGTCAACGACCCCAACAGCTCCAGACGCTCCGCGCCCTTCCAGGCGGCAAGCGCGCGCTGCACGAAGTGCGCATGGCGCTCCTGCATGAATTCGGCGCCCAGCGCTTCCTTCACCAGCACCACCAGTGCAGCGCGGATGTCCCCCACCACATTCGGCGTACCCGCTTCTTCCCGAGATTCCAGACTGCCGCTGTAATCATGTCCCACAGGCGAAACAAACTTCACCGTGCCGCCTCCCGGCCAGGTCGGCGTCGTGTCGAGCACCGCGTCGCGGCGCACGATCAATACGCCCGAGGCCCCAGGACCGCCGATGAACTTATGGGGTGAAAACACGATAGCGTCGATCTGCGCATCCGGCGCCGGCGACATCCTGATGGGCAGGTACGGCGCCCCGCCCGCGTAGTCCCACAACATCTTCGCGCCGGCAGCCTTCACGCGCCGCGTAATACCCGCGACATCCGCCACGATGCCCGTCACATTCGACGCCGCCGACAGCGCGCAGACCACCAGCGCATCTTTCGGCGCATCCAGCGCCCGCGCCAACTGCGCCAAATCCGGGCCGCCTTCGGGGCTTTCTGCCAGTTCAACGATCTCGGCGCCGCATTCGCGCCACGGCAGGATATTCGAATGATGCTCGTACGGTCCGATGATGACGCGAACCTTCCGGCCGGCAGCCACCGCCGCGTTCACGCCGAACAGATTCACCAGCCGGTTGATGCCCGCCGTCGCGCCCGACCCCGAGAAAATCACCGCATGCTCATCGCCAGCGCCGCAGCACCGCGCGACGGCGGCGCGTGCCTCGCGCCGGAGCCGCGTAATGAAGCCGCCGCAGAACGAAGCCTCGGTGTGCGAATTGGCGTAATACGGCAGCACCTGTTCAAGCACAAAGCGTTCGACCTGCATCAGCGCCCTGCCCGACGCGACGTAATCCGCGTAAACCAAAGGCTTGGACCCGAAGGGACCTTCAACGCAGGCATCCTTGCCGATAAGCCCGTCGGCAAGCGCTGCCGCGATATCGGAAGTCTTCAGGCTGTCTTGAAACTGCTGCAAAGGCGAAGCCGAGACGCGGACGGGCGCCTCGGCAAAAGGCATATTCATGGCGGGATGGATCCGAAAAGTACGCAAATATCATACGATGGATGCCTTGATGAAACATCACCGTTTTTTTGCCATAAGCTCATGAAAACGGGTCATATGATCGAATTTATGGAAAAAATAGACAAACTTGATCTGAGCATCATCTCCTGCCTGCAAAAGGACGGCGCGCTGTCGCAGCGCGAGCTTGCCGACAGGGTCGGCTTGTCGCAGAACGCCTGCTGGCGCCGGCTTCAACGATTGAACGCCTGTGGCATCATCCGCGGCACCCGAGCCGAAGTCAGCCTGGTTGCGCTGGGCCTGGACCTCACCGTCTTCGTCATGATCCGCACCAGCCACCACGCCAAGGCCTGGGCTGATGGCTTCCGAAAGCACGTCGAGCGTCTGCCGGAGGTGACGGAGTTCTATCGCATTGGCGGCGATTGGGACTACCTGATCAAAGTCGTGTGCCGCGGCATGGTGGGGTACGACCGGTTCTATCAGAAGCTGATCACGGACTTCGAGTTGTCGACGGTGACGGGATTCTTCAGCATGGAAGCGATCATCGAGAACCGGCCGCCGGATCTGCGGATGCTGGAAGATTAAAGCGAGTATGCGGTAGAAGCGATGGCGCTGTCGCCGGCTGCCCGCGGACAAGGCGGCGCGGTGTAATGGTTGCCGGTCACTCGTTGAAGCACGGCGCGGTGTATCGGTTGCCAACCACGCCTTGATATTCGCCTCGTGTTTCGGGCGCCAGCAGCCCGCTGGAGGCAGTCACGTGGTCCAGTCATCGGCCGCCATTTGAAATACACTGCGCACAATGCGCCCAGGAACTTTCCCGCCGCGCGTTGTTCGAATTCACCTCATTCCCACATCGTGGAGACTCGTCCGGCCATGACCCTCTAAGCCCTCCCCCAGATCACCGCTTGCGCTGCGCGCACCGCGTCTCATCGAATCCGGAGAGCTTCTTATGGCCCAGTCTTCCCGCGCGCCCGCACCGGCGCATTCCCAGCCGCAATCCTCGGCGCCTTTCCTCAGTCTGCGTCACGTCAGCCATGCGCTGCCGGATGGACGCATTCTGCTCAATGACGTCAGCCACGACTTTGACGGCAGCACCCGCTATGGCCTTATCGGCCGCAACGGTGCGGGCAAGTCCATGCTGCTGCAATTGGCGCACGGCGCCATGGGCATGCAAACCGGCCGCATTATCCGCCGTGGCCGCATCGCGTACGTACCTCAGGAACAACCGCGAACCGCCAGCACCACATTGGCGGACGTCGCCGGCATTGCGCCGATCCTGCAGGCCTTGTCCAACATCGAAGCCGGCAGCACTCGCCAGTCAGACTTCGATCTGGCCGACGGCCATTGGCGCATCCGCGATGAATGGACCCGCACGCTCGCCGACGCCGGCTTGCCCGCGTGGAAACCCGGTCACCCCGCCTCGATCGCCAGCGGCGGCGAGCTCACGCGAGTCGCGCTCGCCGGCGCCCTGATGCAGAGCCCCGACGCCTTGCTGCTGGACGAACCCAGCAATCACCTGGACGCAGGCGCCCGCTGCTGGCTCATGGACCAGATCGCCGCCTGGCGCGGCGGGTTGATCGTCGTCAGTCATGACAGGACGCTGCTGGACGCCATGTCCTGCATTGTCGAACTGGAGCGCGGCACGCTCTCCGTGCATTCCGGCAACTACACAGCCTACCGAGACCATCGTGACCGCTTGAACGCCGCGCGCGAAGCGTCCCTGGCTCACGCACGCAACGAACGCACTGCGACCCTGCGCACGCTGCGCCAACAGCACGACGCCCAACAACAACGCAACGCTCGCGACGCCCGCAAGGCCCGGGATGCGAACCAGGCGCCGATCCTGCTGGGAATGAAGAAGGCGAATGCCGAAGCTCATGCGGGCCGCGAGAACGTGCGGCGGCAGGACACCGTTGCCGCGTTGGACGATGCGGTAAGGCAGGCTGCTGCACAGATCGATCAATCGGCAGGCATTGCGCTCGCGTTGCCCGAAACTGCCGTGCCGCAGGGCCGCCGCGTTCTGCATCTGGAGCATGCTAAGCCGCCCTATCCCGCGGACGTAGGTGCGCTGACGGTGACGCTGTCTGGCCCGTTCCGGTTGGCCATTCGCGGGCCGAACGGGTGCGGCAAGAGTACGCTGCTGTCTATGCTGGCTGGAGCGTTGGCTCCGCACGCAGGCGTATGCGACGTACGTGTGCCGACAGCCATGCTGGATCAGCGGGCGTCCGTTATGGAGGAAGACAAATCGCTGCTGGAGACGCTGCACGTGCCGGGCGCCACGTTAGCGGAAGGCGAGCTTCGCAGTCGATTGGCGTTGCTGGGCTTAGGGCCTGAGCTGGTCAGTGCGCCCGCAGCGACATTGAGTGGAGGGGAACGCCTCAAGGCTGCGCTGGCGTGCGCATTGTGGCGGAAAACGCCTGCGCAGTTGCTACTGCTGGATGAGCCGACGAATCATCTGGATATTGAGTCGGCGGAGGCGATAGTGGACGCGCTGCGGGAGTATCCCGGTGCGATGGTGGTGGTCTCGCACGATGAGGCGTTTTTGGAGGGAATAGCGCCTACGCATGAGATGCTTTGGAGGCCGCAGGGCTGGCACCTCGCCGATGCACCACGCACACGGCTCGGACGGCGTCCGCCGTGATTCGGACATGATTCAGCCGGCCGAAAATCACGCCGAATGCCGCAGACATATCCGCTCGCACAAGATGCCATCTGCTCGCTCATGCGCAACTCATCGCTGGGGGGACATTGAACTGCCCAAATCAAACGGGAGACTTAAATGGCTCCCCCTGACAATAAATATTCAACTCATCTGCCCGCAGCTATCTCATCATCGTCGAGGTTAAGTTGATAGGCGAGTACAAGCACAGCCTGGCCGGCAACGGGATGCCATTCCATCGTCCTTACGCCGTGGCATCCACTGCAGCTTGATCCAAAGCGTTGTTGCTTGAGCCGATAACTACTGCTTGCCTTGGACCCTGCCCACAGCGTCCAGCTGCACGCGAACCAGACCACGCCTGATAACGGTTCAACCAGGGAAAATATCGTGTTGGATCATTCGCCAACTGGCACGAGAGAACTGACATCACGAGTTTCCTCCCACGGGCATGGGTGTCCTCTTCACCTTGACGTTGTCGCACGCTTTAAATTTCGTGACGGCGACAGGCTTGGTGCGAACCACGCCATCTACGATCACAAGCTCCCGTAGAACCGCATTCGGATGCTGGTAAAGCGTCTCGTAGTCTTTTCCCGCCTCGAGCACTGCGGAAATGCCATCGCCGAACTCACGTGTATGCATGGACATGCCGATTGCATTGGGGCCGCTCCAACCGCCGCCGTAGGCATAGATATCAATGGGTATTCCTGCCATGACGACGTACTCCGAATAGTACTTTTCGTCGATATCGGGCATGGGCATGCCGATGACGGTATTGCTGATGCCTCGAACCAGAGGATCATTCGCGTTGAAACCATACGGTTTTGAGTTTTCTTGACACGTACGATTCAGAATGACCGTGGTTGCCACGCCAAAGTAAATTCGAAGCCGGGCATGGGCCGCGGGGTCGTATTCTTTTGGCAAATACGGACTTTTCGGAGCACAACCGGTCACAAGAACGGCCAGAGCAATCATCGCCAACTTTGTTTTCAATGCCGCCCGACTCTTCATTTGCTACCTTTCATCGTAAAAATTAATAGTGGTGACTTCACAAAAGACCATCCGCGATTGCGGAGTGCCTTATTTACCGTACGCGTCCCTGGGCTCTGCAAAGCGCATCTCCCCAAACTTTTCGCACTGATATGGGTACTTTTCAGTACACCGCTTCAGCATGGTTCGCGCCAACTTGTTCGCAATGCTTACTGCAATATTCTGCGCCGCCTTGGACGGAACTCGATTGGAGAATTCGCGCAGCGATATCGGGTATGTGTTTTCGGCAAAGCCCCGACACTCCCCGGACTCTGTGTCATACAGTCGAATGTTGACGCCAACGCTGGGCGGGTACTGTTGATATCCGGCAAATCCGTTGGGTTCCCCAACGGCCACGACATACTTTCCGCCGATAATTGCAGCGTCTTCTTTCAGTGTGCTCGGCCTGGCTGTTTTCGGGTCCGACTTGCGGGTCCTGATCGTCACCGCAATTCCCGCTGCACCCATTGCGCTTGGAAGTGCGTTGTTCAACGCTGTGCACACCGCCTCGCCTGCATAAGCAGCTGGATAGGCTGTTCTCGCACCCAACATTCCAACCTCGTCGATTTCCTTTTTGAAATCGCAGTCAAATGTATAAATCAACACTGGGCTTATTTTTTCTTCTGGCGCCGGATTCGCGGTTAAGCTGCAGGTGGCGAGACCATAATAAATGAGCAACCAGAAAGAGCTAACAAACAAACCACTCCAAAAGTCTTCGATGCACCACTCACTACAACCGTAGCATTCTCGATATCAAATATCAATCAAACCACTTTCGTTCACTTCGAACATAGCATCCAGATCTTCCCGCAAGGACGAAATTATTAACTCGGCAAGAGTCAAGCCTCACGCCCTTTGCAATCGCTTGACGACTGTCGGGTACGACGACCTATAGACTTGGGAATTCAACCAGACAGTCGCACGCTCTACTGAGGAAATTGAAAATTGAGAGTCTTGTAGACGTGATCTGCAGAATTACCAAGCCTAAAAAATATATTGTCATCCAAATGATTTTTTACACGATCTCGCACAGCATCCACCTCCGCATAGCGCTCGTGCAAATCAAATAGAGATTCGGTAATTTGAATATATACCGTTTCCGGCCCCAGTTGCTCCACTCGGTATGCTGGTGCCGACATCAGTTTTTCCAGGCCGAAAATTTTGACGTACGCCGGACCAAATATCTGAGCCCAAAGAATGTCCGGAAGTTTCTTACACAAGGTGTGGGTAAAGATATGAATATTCCCCGCTGTTGGCGCAAACCCATTTTTGAATCCGACCATCTTATACTCGGCCGCAACGCTATCGCAAAATGCATACTGCACACCAAACCGAACCGCTAGATGTTGAAGATAGCGAATTAACGCAGCCACATATTTTTGCGTTTCAGCTTTCACGTATATACCATAATTGGCAGACTGAGGTCCGCGCAACGGGTATGTTCCTTTTTTAAAACAACCCCACCCTTTTGGAGTGGACTTGCGTTTCCACATTATTGAATTTCCGGTATCGCCCAAGAGGTTGCGCACCTCCGCCATTGTTAGCTGCAGATTAATTGGCTCCACGAGCCCCAGTGTTCAGGACGAAACTCGCGCAAGTCTTCTAAAAAATCCTCAATAAGTCCGGAGAAAGCACCTGCATCCGCGAAGGAAGGCGTCAACAAAACCGAACAATCAACATCTATAAAACGACTTTTCATCTCCGTACTCTTGAGTTAGCCATTAAAGCAACCAATGGCCTAAGCCCCATTTCCCAACACAGATTCCACATGCCTCGCCAAATTTGGCAAGTCCGCGTACGCTAACGGAGCAAAATCAGGATAATGTTGAGCCATATATTCCTGCTGATTTATTGCACCGCCCTTTGTTTCACTTGCAAGAGTTTGGGCAACGAACTCCGGCTCAATAACCCAGTTGATATTAGGAAAGCTCACCCGCTGAAAAGGAAACATAATCCATTTCACACTTCCGTTATAGGTATCAATTGCATGTTTTAACTTATCAGCCAGATGAATGTCTTCATCTTTAAATCGAATCGTCGTATATGGCGGCATTGCAGAGTTATCTCTTTTGTATTTTCTTCCATTTTTAAATACCAGATCCACCACTCGAGACTGATATTTACTCCATTCAAGATCCGCAAATTTTCGGATTACATCGCATAACTCACTGCCATCAGCAAGTCGTTTCATCTGACCTCCTACTTAAGCACCGTCATCTTAACTCCGTCGGGATTTGTACCCTCAATCAACTGTACCCAGTCCCCTTTTGGAATAGGATTAGACGACACGCGAGGGTCGTACACGTACCTGCCGTCCGAATAGACCTGATGGTAACTCTGATGTTCCTCAACAAATCCATTCTCATAGACGTTTAAATTGCCGCGAATAGATGGAGTCACCTTGAATATATATCCAACACCATTAGCCGATTCGTACAAATACTGCGCTATATCCGAACAATCGACGCATTCAACTTGCGACACCATCCCTTGAACGTGAGAGCCACTCATTACCTCAATAACATTTTGATTTGGCGGAAATTCCGGATTTGGTTCTCGAAATGGTCTGTCTATGCCGGGCAGGCCATTATTACTTGCACCTCCCGACAAATCATTCTCGATTTCATTGAGGATGATTTGCAAGCCCTGCTGTTCCGGCAGCGGCGACGGCATTATCATCCCGCCCGACGGCCCATTATTCTCTTGCCCCGGTACCCCGCCAACGTTGGGTACTTGTCCAGATTGACCAGGCAACTGTGTATCCGGAGTATTGCCGACACCTCCACTTGGCGGAACCCCGACTGGCGGAACTGGATCTCCCGGCCGTCCTGGCAGACTCTCCGGCACCCCACCTGCGACGAACTTCGTCACGGCAAGCAATAGCGCTTGGTTGTCCTGCAACCCTGGCGTTTTGGCCATTAGTTCGGCCGCCAGAAGATTGATCGTCAAGTATTGTGCTGGACTGAGCACGGTTTCACGGCAAGATGGCGAACGAAAACAAGCACTCATGCCCGCCAACACTCCACGCTTTAGCAGAGTCCCCACACCGTTGTTCTCTGTCTCCAACCGTCCACTGTTAATCACCGTGGCGGCGTCCGATCCCAAGCCAACTGCCACTCCCGCCAAGAGCGAGGACACCAAGTTGTTGCGAGCCTCCTTGTCCTCGTGAGACAGCGCAGAGCCGGACTTTCCGCTGGCTGCATCCAGAAGCGCGTTCACCACTGATGCCGCACCAGATCCCAGGGCGGACGCGCCGCAGCCATCACCGCGTGCCGCACCGGCCGCGCAACCCACCACCATGTGCAACGCAGCGCGAGCGGCTTGCGAGTCCGCGCCGTCTCCCAACATATCGGCGTACAGCTTGACCTGCTGAGTCGTTAGTCCCTGCAGGTAATTCACTGCGCCGGCTCGAGCAAAGTCGGAAACGCCGCCGGTAACGTTGCCGGCCGCCCCCCCCAGAATTGCTGTCGCGATCAAGCGATACTCACCAGTTGGTCCCCACTTCGCGGCGTCTTCCAGTGCATCGGCTAGTGCGGCGATGCGTGCAGGATCGCCGCCTCCGGCCTTCTTTAACTCCTTGGCAAGCTCGTTTTCCAAGGCTGTCGCCTCTTTCGCCCGATTCGTCAAAAACTGCCCCATCTGCCGCTGCGCTTCGGACGCAATCTCAAACCCCGCCTCAATCTTGTCCTTGTCAAAGATCGGCTTAAGCGCATTCAACGTGTCCGACGTATCCCGGTTCAACGACGCAATCGTCTCCGCGGCCGTCTTGCCAGTCAGCGCCAACTGCCCTGCTTCATCACGAATGACGATCGTGCCGCCGCTGATGCCGCTTTGCGTTGTTGAACTGCTGTTTCCGCTCGCTGCGACCACAATCGGTGTGCCCATTCCAAAGCCGCTACTGCCCGTGGAAATGGACGTGCCCGCATCTTTGCTCGCGCCGCCTGCGACCTCGCCGCCCTTAGTGGTGCCCAGGCCTGAATCGCCCGCTTTAGCGCCGCCAAACCCGAAGCCGCCTCCGATCGATACCTGGCTACCGCTGTAGCGCGCCGTGTTCTTGAGATCTTCGGTGACCAGCGTCCCCGTTGTCAGTTTGTTGAGACCGTCGGCGACCGCCTTGTCGCTGCTGGCGATGACGCTGCCGATGAGCGTGGTGTTGTCCTTGACGTCGATCAGGAAGCCGCCGTCGCCTGCCCACAAACCCGTCTGCTCCATCACGGTCTTGAAGTTGCTGTTCATCTTGCCAGTGCTGGCGTTGGCCGAGACACTGCTCGAGCCCGCGCAGTACGGAGGGATGCACAGCGTCAGGCCGAAGCCCGCGCTTTTATTCTTGGAGTCGTATTTGCTGCTGTCCTGCAAGCTCTCCAGCAAGAGATTGCCGCCGACCGATGCGATGATCTGGTCGGCTTTGCCCGAAGCGCCTTTAAGCGTGGTGTCGCCGCCGGACTGGATCGCCAGGACATTGCCCGCGGTGACGTTAGTGTTGGTCCAGCTTTCGTCCTTGCCGTTGGCGTTGCCTCGACCCACGGACGCACCCAGTTCGAGCGTCCACCCGTTTTGCTGCCCGCCAGTGGACCAGCCAATACCGATGCTGGCGCTGCTGCTCTTGCTGGTGGTCTTTTGCTCGAAGGCGTTGCGCGCGGCCTCCAGTAGGATGTCGCCTTCGGCTTTGAGCACCGCGTTGTTGCCGGCCGAGAGCGTCGAACCCGTGACGGTGATGTCCGAGTCCTTGCCTGCGCCTTGCGCAACGATGGTCAGGTCCTTGCCTGCGGCGACGGTCGACCCGAAGGCGTTTGATGCATTGCGGTCGGTCGTGCTGCTGCTCTTGCTGGTGCCCAGGCTGAGCTTGATGCTGACGCCGCCAACCTTGTCGATTTCGTTGGAAGAGCCCGGCTTGGCTGCTTCGGCCGCAGCGGCCGCCTTGGTAGACGCTTGCACCGCGTCGTAGGCATTGACTGCCGCCAAGCCTGTGGTGACTCCCGCCAGGCCCTGCATGACGGCGTTATCTGACTTGCCCGCCGCATCCGCCATGCGCACGCCCGTTTGCACGGCGCTGACGATAGGGTTGCTCGCCGTGAGCGTCAGCCCCGTCTGCTTGATCTCATGGAATTCGCGCTCCTGCGTGGTGTCCAGCGCGGCGCCGATGTTGACTTCCTTACCGATCAGCGTGATGTCGCCCTGGCGCGCGATGACGTTGCTGCCGGTGATGTTCAGCGCGTTGCCGGCATTTATCAGGACATCACCTTCGACGCTGCCCACGGTGCTGGCATTGTGGAAGACCTTCTTGCTGTCGAGCGAGTCCGTCTGTTTACTGGTGCCAAAGCTGAACCCGCCCATGGCGCCAAAGCCGGACTTCTTGACCATCTTGTAGTCGTAGCTGTCCTGGGCGTTCTGGCCGGGCAGGATGTTGACGTCGCGTTCGGCCGACATCACCAGGTCCTTCTGCGCACCGACATTCGAGCCCGATACGTTCAAGTCGCGGCCCGCCATCAGTACGGCGGTATCGCCGGTGAAGGTGGTGGCCAGGGATTGCTCCCAGTCGCGGGCTGTCTTGGTGTGTGTCGTCTTCGACGACATGAACCCTTTGGTCTTGTAATGGGTCTCGTCGTACGCCGAGCCGGTCTGCACGCCCGCCGTCAGGTTGATATCCCGGCCGGCGCCGACTGCGAGCTGTTCGCCTGCCGTGACATCCGCGGCGCGGGCATTGACGTCCTGCCCTGCAATCAGCGTAAGGTTTCCGTCTGCCGCGATGGATGAACCGACTTCCGAGCTGGTGCTCAGGTCGTGCCGGTTCTTCTTGTTTCGGACCAGCGATTCGCCATGGCTTTCCTGCAGCGTGGCCAAGTTGATGTCGCGGCCTGCCTGCAGGCGCGCGTCTTCCGTGGCCGTGACTTGTGCCGCCGTGAGGTTGATATCGCGGCCTGCTTGCAGGCTAAGGTTGCCGGCGTCCACGCGGGATACGCCCGAGACGTAGGAACCCCACGTGGCGCCATTGTTTTCGAATGCGGACGTAGAGGTCAGCGCGATGTCGCGGCCCGCCGACAGGGCAACGTTGTCGCCCTTGATGAGTGAGACCAGATTGGTCAGGTCTTCGCGCGCCGCGAGGTCGACGATGGTGCCCTGGATCAGGCCGCCGGCCTGGTTGACGATGTTGGCGGCCGTCATGACGGTGGCGTCGCGGGCGCCGATCGTGCCGCTGTTGTTGATGTCGCCGTCGGCGGCGAGTGTGACGTCGCGGCCGGCCATGAGGGTGCCGTCGCCCTGCAGATCGCCTTCGCGCACAAGGAGGTAGACCTGCGGGACCAGCACGGACTCGGTGGTGCCGTCGGGCAGCGCGACGGTCTGCTCGACGAGCCAGACGAGATCGGTGGTGAGTTGGCGTTGCTGCGCTTCGGTCAGCGCGGCACCGAGCTTGATGCCGTTGTTCAGCGCGAACTGCGCGCCGTTGGCGAGCAGCTGCTTGTACTGGCTGTCGTTATCGCCGAAGCCGTCGAGGAAGCGCTGGCCGGTGGTGGCCAGGATCTGGTCGGCGACGAGTTTTTGTTCGTAGAAGCCGTCGCCCAGGCGACGGGGTTGACCGGACGGTGTCAGGAATTTGGCGCCGGCGGGGATCAGGGCGTTCAGGCCGCCGGGAGTGTTGCCCAGGCCTGTATTGATGGCGCCGGATGCACCGGCGTTGCCGACGGGCGCGCCGGGTTGTTGCAGAAGCCCGAACAGGTAGTCGCTGGAGACGGACTCGCGGTTGCCGATGAAGCGCGGGTCGGTGGCGACGACGTAGGGTGCGTCGGGCGTGCTGTTGACGGCGAACAGTTGGCTGTCGGGGATCGTGGCCGGGTTGGAGACGGTGCGCACGACGTTGCCGCTGGGCAGATCGAGGCTGGCGATCAGGACCGGGCCGGTTGCTGTGGCGCCGTTGGCGCCGGGCGCGGTGCCGCTAAGGGAGACCGACAGATTGCCGCCGGAGGTGCCGACGGGCAGCTCGATGGATTCGGCGGTCAGGGTGCGGTTGTAGGGCTCGGAGTATTCCTTGCGGTCGCTGTCTCGGGCCTGAGTAACGGTGGCGGTGCCGACGCGTGTGATCACGCGCTGGCCATTGGCGCCGATATTGTTGATGGCGGGGCCGCTAACCGACAGCGTGCCGCCGGCCGCAATCTGGCTCTTATCGTTGGTGACGGTGCCGACGAGCGTCATCGCGCCGCCGGACAGGATCTTGCCGGGATCGGAAGAGACGGTGCGGGTCTCGGTGATGGTCTCTTCGACTTCGTAGTATGTGAAGGTGCCGACCAAACGGCTATTGAAGTCTGCGTTGAACTCCCGGATGCGAGCGTCCAGCAGGTCATGTCTGCCCTTGTCTCGCGCAATAGCGGCGTCACGCTCCGGCGGAGACACCATCTCGCAGAGGGCCCCCCGGCAGACTTCGACCATTGGAGGGATATTTCCTTCGGGTGGGGGCACGCCAAAAACGGACCATATCCGATCCCCTGCCACGTAACGTGTGGTCCCCACGCAGTCCTCGGAGGCAATTCCCGCCATGAGACATTCGCGCAGATTGGCGACACGTGCCGGAGCAATGGGCGCATCCACACCCGCTTTTCCCTTGTACGACGGTGCGTAGTCGAAAGGAGGACCATATTGGGATGGGGGGTACTTTGTCGAAGGCAACAGGAATCTGCGTTCGGGGTCGTCATCTAGCCACGCCGGCGCATTACCGCATGCAGGCGTCACCTGATCGCAGAACCAGTTGGTCTCCATGTCGTACATGTCGGTCGTGCCAGCCGGCGTCACATACAACTTGGGAACCTTCTGAACCGGCACCACTTCGCTGGTGTAGTTCGTATTGATGTTCTGCAACGATGCCGCGGAAATTGCCGCGTTCCCCGCCGCCTCGATGGTGGCTCCCGCATTGACGAGCGACGCAGCCTGTCCGACCGCCTTGCCCGTCGCATCCAGCGCGCCGCCGATGCGCAGATCCGCCCCGGCATAGATCAGGCCATGCTCTTTGTTCACGAGCGACCCGACGCCGATATCCAGATCACCACGCGACGCGATCACCGCGCCGCCGCCGGGCCCCGATCCATTGGCCAGTTCCCCAGCGCGGATGGCGATGGTGTTGCCATAGATGCGGCCGAAGTTATCGACCCGGCCTGCGTTGATGTTGGTCGAGCCGCCGTCGATCAGACCCGAGTTGGTCAGCCCGTTGGTGACGTTGATGGTGTTGTTGCGTCCGGCCAGCAGTTCACCGCCGGCCTGGTTGTTGAGCGAGTTGGCCGTGATGGATAGGTCGCGGCCGGCGCTGACGGTGGCGCTGTTGTCCATGTTGCCGCCCACCGACATCGTCAGATCGCGGCCCGCGGCGATGTCGCCGGTCTGGTTGAGCGAACCGGTGTAGGTGAACGAGAGATCCTGCGCGGATTGCAGCAGGCCCAGGCCTTGCAGCGCCTGGATCGTGACGGCGAGGCGTTCGCCCGCCAACACCTTGCCCTGGGCGTTCTTCAGCACCGCCGCCTTGACCGTCGCGTAGCGCCCGGCCGCGATTTCGCCGCCGGTGTTGTCGCCCTCTGTGGTGTCGAGGGTCAGGTCCTGGCTGGCGCTGATGGAGCCGGCCTGGTTGTTGACGCCACTGGCCACGATGGTGGCGGTTTTGGCGAGCACGCCTTTCGGCGGTGCTCCGGCTGCGGTCAGCGTGGCGTGGTTGTCCAGGCTGGCGGCGTTCAGGGTCAGGGTGTCGTCGGCCTGGATCAGGCCGCCTTGATTGTTGACGGCGCCGGTCGCGAAGAGGGTCACGTTCGAACCCGCGAGCGTGCCGCCGGCATTGCCGATGCGCGCAGCGTCGATGCGGGCGTCGCCCGCGGCGGCGATCAGGCCGTTGGTGTTGTCGAGTTCACCGCCGAGTTTCAGTGTGGCGTCGCCGGCGGAGGTCAGCTTGCCGCCTTGGTTGCGCAGGCTGACGGCGTCGATGTCGAGACTGGCGCCGTGCAGCACCGCGTTGCGTGTGGCGATGTCTCCGGGCGAGGTGAGCGCGAGCTTGCCGATGGACGACAGGTTGCCGTTGGACAGGTCCATGCCGCCTGCTGTCAGCGTCATGTCCTTGCCGGCCGCGCTTATGCCCGGGTGCGTGATGAAGGCTGCGGTGAGGTTGACGCTGCCGGGCAGGCTGAGCGTGCCGTCTTCGCCGACGCCTGCGATGAAGCGGCCGCTGTTGGTCAGCGCGCCAGACGCCGTGGCGGTGACGTCTCCACCCGCCAGCACGGAGCCGGTGTTGTTCAGACCGGTGTCTGACACCAGATTGGCGGCACCGGCCGCGGAGATGACGCCTGCGTTCTGCAGCAGACCACCCGATTGCAAGTCGATGTTGGCGGCGGATTGGATGCGGCCGTCGGCCGTGGTGGTCAACGCACCCTTGGCGTCGACGGTGACATTGCCGGCCTGGGAAGCGGCGATGCCGCCGATCGTGGCGTCGGTGTTAGCGCGCAGCGTCATCCCTTGCCCGACGGCAGCCGAACCCATTGCCTTCAGGGCGCCGCCTGCGGTGGCGGTCAACGCCGCGCCTGCCTGTTGGGTCGAAGCGGCGCCCATCACGAGGTCGCCGCTCAGTGTTTTCAGCGTCAGGTCGCCCTGCAATGCGGCGACGGTGCCGTCGATGGTCATGCCGTCACCGGCGGTGAGCGTCTGCGCGACGCCGGCCAGCATGCTGCCGGCGGCAAGCAATGTGCCTTGCGCGGTGGACGTGAGCGTGGCGGCAGCCTGCGCCAAGCCTGCTGCGCCAACGGCGACGTTGCCGCCGGTAAGCGTGAGGTTCGCGTCGCTGGCGGCCGTGCCGTC